>JBAUGO010000499.1:0-2075 GCA_049679775.1 Anderseniella sp. | reverse complement strand
GTACTGGAAGCAATGGCTTCCGGGGTCCCTGTAATTTGTTCTAACGCTGCGAGCTTGCCAGAGGTTGTGGGCAAGGCTGGGCTGACATTTGATCCAAACAATAGCACAGAACTTCTCACACTCATGCGGGCCTTGATCAACGATGATCAACAGCGGTCAACAATGATTGAGATAGGGCTTGAGATATCCAGAAAATATTCATGGGCAACGACAGCTCAACAGACATATGATGTCTATCAAAAGGTTTCAAACAAGACATAGTTTGTCTGCTAACTACTATTGAAATTTCTGCAATCGATCTTTTAAACCCATAATTCTGTGTGTAATTGACACTTGGAGAATTTCATTAATTGCGTTACTTCGAGCACTTATTTGTGTGTCGAACCTGAGACGGACATCTGATCTTGAAACTGATTTCAATTTTACTCTGCGGTGGATTTGGTGAGCGTCTCTGGCCATTGTCACGCAAGCAATCACCCAAGCAGTTTGCCCCGCTTGTTGGTGACACTCACCTGTTTGCCCAATGCGTTGAGCGCGTATCTGCGTTTGCCGACAAGGCATCAATAATTGCTGTTGGCAATGAAGATCACCGGTTTCTGATTGCTGAAAGCCTCAGCGATCATGATGGCGACTGGTCGCTCCTGTTGGAGCCTGTTGCCCGCAATACTGCCGCTGCCATATGTGCCGCCGCTATTTTGGCGCAAGCTCAATCTGCAGAAGACCCGACACTCGTCGTGCTGCCGTGTGATCATCATATACCAGATACTGATGCCTTCGGTGCGATCATTGCCAAGGCCGCGGCGGTGGCTCAGCAAGGCGTTTGGGTGACCTTGGGAATCCAGCCTGATAACCCTTCAACCCAGTACGGCTATATACTCACCGGTCTCCCCCAGGATCACACCGAAGCCTTGCCGATCAGCAGCTTCAAGGAAAAACCGGATCTGGAAATGGCTGAAACGCTGTTGACCCAGGGCGCATTGTGGAATGCTGGAATTTTCATCGTGAAGGCCTCCACCGCACTGGCCTCTTTCAGACAACACCAACCGGAGATTTTCGCCGCTTGTAATGAGGCCTGCAAGAACACCTCGAGGGATGGCAACTTCATCCGCCTTGAAGCAGCAAGTTTTGAGCAATCCCCTTCCCTGCCGGTTGACATTGCCATCATGGAAAAATTGCCTGATGCAATGGTAGTACCATTTGCAGGTGCCTGGAGTGATCTGGGCTCCTGGGCTGCGGTTGCCGAATTTGCTGATCATGATGCTGCAGGAAACAGTAAATCCGGTGATGCGCATTTCATCAACTCAACCAACACCTTTATAAGCGCCCGCGCACGTCTGACCTATGCAATCGGAATGAAGGACACCATCATCATTGATACACCGGATGCTCTGGTTGTTGCAGCTGCCAGTGAGGTGGCCAACATAAGGCAGGCTGTAACCGAGTTGAAAAAGGCGGGCAGGCCAGAAATAGAAAATCATGCCCGAGTTGTCCGGCCCTGGGGTTCGTTTGAAAGCCTTGCAACAGGCGCTCAATATCAGGTCAAGCGCATCACCGTAAAACCTGGCGCTGCCTTGTCCCTGCAATACCATCATCACCGGGCAGAGCACTGGGTAGTGGTGTCAGGTATTGCTCGTGTCACCTGTGGTGAGAAGATTTTTGATCTCAACGCCAACCAGAGCACTTATATCCCCTTGGGTGAAACACACAGGTTGGAGAACCCTGGCAGTGAACCGCTTGAAATCATCGAGGTTCAGTCAGGTGATTACCTTGGCGAAGACGACATTGTTCGCATTGACGATGTATATGGCCGCTCCGGCCGGAACGACTAGACCTGACCTGCGGGAAGACGTCCAATGCTGTGGTATCTGAAGCCAGCGTCGACTGCCGTCTTGACAGAATAAAGATTACGCATATCAACCATAACGGGCTGCTTCATGGCTTTGGCCATGCCAGCCAGATCAAGCCCGCGAAACGCATTCCACCCGGTCACAACCACGCACACATCAGCATCAATGACACAGCTTGCAGGTGAATCTGCCCACGTCACACCTGGTAGCAGTCGTGCAGCATTTTCC
>JBAUGO010000498.1:0-1913 GCA_049679775.1 Anderseniella sp. | reverse complement strand
TATTACTCCCCCCGAATCTCGATGACGTTGCCCTCCAGAAACCAGTTGACACCCGAGTCACGCCCGTCTTTGTTTGTCGCGGCGCCGCGTGACAGTGACGGCGTCTCACGAGGCGGTTCGACCTTGTTCGACATTCGCCACGCCGCCGGATCGAGCAGGTCTTTGGACAGATCGCCCGCCACCACCAGTGACGCCGAACCACGATTCATGTCTTCAAAAGCCCGGTAGACGAACCCGTCTTTGACATGCACCGGCGTGGCCGAACCGTGGTAACGCGAGTCATCAAACAACGTCACCGGCTCCGACCACGTCCGGCCATCATCAGGCGAACGAATGATACGGATGTCTCTCTTGTGCGGATCGTTGCCGATCATGTGCAGCGCATCATTCACGTAGAACAGCGACCCCCATGTGATGCCATTCGTCGAGATCTGGCGCCACGTTCGACCGCCGTCGTTGCTGGCTTTGATCTTGCAATGGTTGGGATAGTCGATGCCGCCTTCGTCACCAGACGTGGGCCGCTTGAGCCACAATTACATCGAGGCAATCAGCCGCCCCGACGGCAACTGCAAAATGTCGGGCGTTCCGACACACACCGCCATTGCCGGATCGTGCAGATCACGAACTTTGTGAACCACGACGTACTGCTGTGCGAGCGGATCCGCTCCACGAAGCGTGTAGGAAAACAGCACGCAGACGACAGAAATCAACAGAGTGGTCGGCTTCATTGGGTCTCTTCCCCACAAAACATGTTTCCTTGCGTGAATTCTTGCTTCTGGGTGACGTCAAGCGCTACCGCTGAATTGCAGTGAGTAAAGATCGGCGTCTTTCATCACGATCCGCAGCCGGATGGGCTTGCCGGCCAGGCGGCTCACGTCCGTGCCGTGTTTCCAGGTCACGGTTTGATCGATCCGGTCTCCGATCAACTCCCGGCAGTCCTGCTGCGAGAAACCTTCAATCGGCTTCTCGTCTGCCGTCTGGATTTCGACGAACAGTCCACCGACTGCCGATGTAGCGAAGTTGAGCGACAGCTTCTCACCCGAAAAGATGAATGGTTTGGTGATAAACTCGCCGCCAGCGTAGGGAGCCTGCACCGAGGCGAAACCGTCGGCTCGGATGACATACCGCCGGACGTGATTCGACGGATAACCTGAATGATGCTTCACGTAGAGCGACAACTCGCGGGAACCGGTCTGCACGATGCCGCGGGCCGCATAGTTGGCTCGCGATGTCCAGTTCTGCAGATCCTCGCCCGGCCGGACGAAGGCCTCCATGAACGTTCGCTGGAAGTTGTCGCCACCGCGCGCAGTCGCGAACAAGATGTCCGTGCAATCGTTCACATAATTCCATTTCGTAGGCGTGCCGATTCGCCTAGCTTCGTCGTCGGTCAACACGCGGCGCCCGGGCAGATAGCGGGTCGGAAGCCCCAGGTAGATGTGCGGCGCTCGAACATAAGGATCGAACTGGTTTGTGTAGAGGTGCTCGCGAGGTTGGCCGCCCAACTCCAGGTCGATCGGCTCGCTCCAGTGAATGAAGTCCTTGGAAGTCGTGCGGGCGATCCAGCGTTTTCCCTCTCGAAAAACGCGGAAATAGCAGACGTACTGCTGCTCGCTGGCGGACCAGAACGCATTGTTCTGAGAGTCGAACGCGCCTTTGGTGATCACGGGATCCGCCTGGAGCTGCTTCCAGTTCAGTCCGTCGGCGGATGCGTAGGCCAGTAGTCCGGGCGATCCAGTCCCGCCGAGCGCCTTGTACCGCTGGTTGGCCGGGCAATCCGGGTTGGTGTCGATGAACGGAGCCAAGTTGTGGCAGCCGCGATTACGCGCCAGCACCACGTTGTTCGCTTTGGTACCGTGAACTTCATAGATGCCCAGCTTCGGTCGGGTCCAATGGATTCCATCCTTGCTTTCCGC
>JBAUGO010000497.1:0-2322 GCA_049679775.1 Anderseniella sp. | reverse complement strand
GGCCCGCAGCATGTTCATCCGGTGCTGGACTGTCAGGCGGATTGCCTGACCTCACCAAGGCGAAGGTGATAAACTGCTCGGATGCACAATGGCGGTTTGCCGGATTGTCATTTGCTGGATGGAACGTGGTGATTTCGCTGGTAATTGCCACATTGGCACTACTTGGTGCACGCCGTACCTACGGATCGAGTTCAGTATCCCAGTAAAGATAGTCCTGCCAGCTTTCATGCAAATAGTTTGGCGGAAAGTGCCGCCCATTGGCATGCAGCTGATGAACAGTCGGCTTGATTGGATGAACGTTCGGGAACATCCCGCAATCCTTGCTCATCTTGTTGGCCTTGCGCAGATTGCACGGGCTGCACGCAGCAACCACATTGTCCCAGGTTGTCTGCCCACCGCGTGAGCGAGGCACAAGATGATCAAACGTCAGATCATCATTATGACCGCAATACTGACAGGAAAACTTGTCGCGCAAAAACACGTTAAAACGTGTAAACGCAGGATAGCGCGCCGGCTTGACATAGGTTTTCAGTGAGACAACCGACGGCAGACGAACTTCAAAGCTGGGCGAGCGCACAACAGTATCATATTCAGACACGATATCTACGCGCTCAAGAAACACCGCTTTCACAACATCCTGCCAGCACCACAAAGACAAAGGATAATAGCTCAGTGGTCTGTAGTCGGCATTCAGAACAAGGGCCGGGCAACTGTCCGGCGCGACATTGGCATGCAGCACGTTGCGTCCTCTGAAGTTGGTTACAGGCGAATACAAACGTCAATACGAAACATACTATATCTTGTGCGACGGGCGTGTGAAGGGTGCAAATAGACCACAACAAAATTCATTTCACGTCTTGAAACAGGATTGATGCGCTGCCTCTATGGTTTTCCACTCGCATAATAATCCCATAAATAACGCGCTGCTACAGCCCTGACCGGTCTCCATTTTTGCGAAATCACCTCCATCTGCTTTATATCAGGCACGGTTTCCATGCCTTCGAAGCGCTGCAGCCCAACCCTGACGGCAAGATCTCCACCCGGCCAGGCATCCGCACTGCCCATGCAGGTCATCAGGTAGATATCCGCGCTCCAGGGGCCAACACCATGTAACCCGACCAAAGACTTACGCGCCTGTCGATCATCCATGTTGTGCAGATCATCAAAACTGAAAAGCCCTGAACGCACAGCATTCGCTACATTTCTGATCGCGGCAGCCTTGACCCGCGTCAGGCCAAGCGATGCCAGTTCATCAATTTCCATCTGGCTTATGTGCTCATGCTCAAATGGATGCAAATGCGCCGCAACCCTGGCCCAGATAACTTGGGCAGCCTTTGTTGAAATTAGCTGCCCAACAATAATGTTGGCAAGACCTTCCAGGCCACCCTCACGACGCCGCAAGCGTGGCAACCCGGCACACTCATGTAGCTCGCGAAATCTGGGATCCAGATCAAACAGTTTTTCTGCTGCTGATCTCAGGTCATCAGAGGTATTGATCAGAAAGCGGGATGAAGTCATGACTATGATCTAGTACCATTCAAGCGCTCATTGAAAGCAGCAAATCAAAGGTTGGGGCAATCTGAACAAATGGCAATTTCGAAATTCAGATTTGCTCCCAGCCCTAATGGCAGACTGCATTTAGGTCATGCCTACTCGGCCCTGTTTACAACTTGTGAGGCGCAAAAGCACCACGGTCACTTTCTGCTGCGCATGGAAGACATTGACCATATCCGTTGCAAGCCTGAACTTGCCGAAGCTGCCATGGACGACCTGCGCTGGCTTGGTTTGATCTGGTCTGAGGCTGTTCGTTTTCAATCCCGGCATATGCATGAATATGTCGCCATCATCGACAGGCTCGAGCGACTGGGCATGCTTTATCCGTGCTTTTGCACACGAGCGAAACTGGCCACTATTGAAGGTCCGAAAGATCCTGATGGGGCAACCATCTATCCAGGCTTTTGCAAGCTGATGACGAAAACTGATCGTAGCCGCAAGATGACAGCAGGCGAACCTTATGCCTTGCGTCTTGACATGCCGCGCGCCATCGTTGCGGCTGAAACCGATCTGACATTTCATGAGGTAGGCAGCGGCCCACATGGTGAAACAGGCACTGTGCGCTGTCGTCCTGATGCATGGGGTGATGTCATCCTGGCAAGAAAGGATATTGCCACCAGCTATCATATCGCCGTGGTGCACGATGATGCCCTGCAAGGCATTACCCATGTGACCCGTGGGCTTGACCTTTTTCATGCCACATCAATCCACCGGTTGCTTCAATCAATTCTCGAATTCCCGACCCCTGTCTATCACCACCACAAGCTC
>JBAUGO010000496.1:0-4210 GCA_049679775.1 Anderseniella sp. | reverse complement strand
GCCTTGTCGATTGTACCCTCAGGCCAGACCAAAAGAGCAGATAGAGCGAGCACCACATCGCGCTGATTGTCGGGCGTGAGAAACAGGTTTTTGCGTTGCTCAATGAGTGCTTTGGCAAGCTCGTTGGAGAAGGTGCGTTCTGGCAGCGACATCTTGACGATATCGCTTTCGCCAGTCTGGCCAGCTTGATCGCGGCCTTCCAGAATGATTTCCACAGGAAGCCCTGCCCATGGATGGGCGGTCAAATCCTGAAAACTTCTACCTTCCGCCTGTTTCGGGTTCACCTTTTGCATGGAAACCGCAAAGTCCGGGGCGGTAGCCAAAAAGGGATTGCCGGTGTCAATCAATTGCTGGTCGACCTTGTCCTTGTCCAGTCGTAGCTTGCCTTGAAGTGAGGTTACGCCATAGTCATCTGACACTTTCCAGGGCAAGGCGAACGCACCTGATGGCGTGATGTTGATTTGTTCGGGGATGGTCACGACAGGGACAGCGTCAGCAATGACATTCACGGGCCAACTGCCCAGCTCTGCTCCATCTGAGATTACCGATATGATCGATGATCTGGAAATCCGTGCGCGCAATTCCCTTGTGGCGATGCCGCTTGCTGACTCGTTTTGAGCAGGCTCGGAGGCGGGTTTGTTTGCGGATGTTTTTTCGCTCTCGAGGTTCTCGCCCAGGCGTTCGAGAACAACCGGTGTTTCAGCGGCGATTGTGGCAGGGTCAATGAGGTTTACAATCAGGTCATCACTGCCTGACAGGCGCACAACAAGCTCAGAACCGGCAGGCACGCTGATAGCTGTTTCAGCTGAGCCTTCATTCTGAGTTGTTTTGCGGGTCAACAAGATAGGTGGCTTTGCCGTATAGGACGGTGGATTAAGCCAGGCATCAAGGCTCAACGGTGTGGCAGGTTGTGGATCTGTTGTGGCAATTGCCTGCTCCAGCCGGTCGCTCCAGGAGCCCGCAGTCAAGACGCCTGTTGCCAGCAGGGCGATAGCAAGTGCATTGCGCAGGGCATTCTGGTCCAGTCGAGGCAAGGGCGATTGTGGTGCTCCCGCCTTCAGGCCCTGTAGCTCATTTGCCATTCGTTCACGATGGGCGTTCCAGAGGGCTTTTTGTTCAGCTGTGGCCGATGGTTCGTCAGCCAATGTATCGGTCCAGCTTGTAGCGGGGCGATGTCTCTTGCCAGAGCGCTTCTCGATTCGCGTTAATGCGTCCTGATCTGTTGGCCAGCTAAACTTTAGCAATCTGGTCAAGGACTTGATAAAAACGATAGCTGCGCCAGCAAGACTGGCGAGCTTCAGCCAGATCGGTAAATAGTTCAAAAAGCCAGACAATGACGCCAGCAGCACAAGCCCGACAATCATCAACGCAGGAAACAGCCTTTCCAATAAGCGTTCCCAGCCTATTGCAGCCTTTGCCAATATGACCTTGCGAGCAAGGATCTTTGCAGGATCAGATGTCATTGTGCGATCATTCTAGCATATCAAGGCGAAAGCAAGGGCATCTGGTGCATCCGCTACCTGGATGAACGAAAATGTGATCGTTTTGGTTTATGTCAGTCAGCGAGGAATTATTGCTGCCAGCTGGCCAGCCGATCCAGACCGATCAGGGCTTCATAGCTCTGTCTGGGGCGGACCACGGCAAAACGCTGGCCGTTTACCAACACTTCAGGGATCAGCAATCTGGAATTATAGGTGCCTGCCTGAACCGCGCCATAGGCGCCCGCTGTCATGATGGCGATAAGGTCGCCCGGTTCCACATGCGGCATCTGCCGATCCTGAGCCATGAAATCACCCGACTCACAGACAGGGCCCACGACATCTGCTATTGATGAAGGAGTATCTGGATTTGGTTGCCGGATCGGGATTATGTCATGCCAGGCATCGTATAGCGTGGGGCGTATCAGGTCGTTCATGGCTGCATCAATAATGATGAAGCGCTTGCCCTCACCTTGTTTGACGTGAATGACCCGTGCCACCAGAATGCCGGCATTGCCTGCGATCATTCTCCCCGGTTCCATTATGAATTTGCACTCAAGATGACCGAGCGTTTTGCGTACCACATCAGCATATTCGTCAGGATGCGGGGGAACATCGTTGGTGCCACGGTAAGGCACGCCCAGGCCACCACCAAAGTCCACATGTGTGATGGCGTGACCATCGCGGCGCAGGTCCTCAACCAGGTCGGCAATCAAGCTGTAGGCTTGTTCATAGGGGGCAAGGCTGGTGATCTGCGAACCAATGTGACAATCAACGCCTGACACTTTTAGTGACGGCAGTTTGGCTGCATGATCATATACCTCGCGAGCCCGGCTCATCGGGATGCCAAACTTGTTGTCATATTTGCCAGTTGTGATCTTGGCGTGGGTTTTGGCATCCACATCAGGGTTCACACGAATGGAAATGGTCGCGGTTTCGCCAAGCCTTGTGGCCACCGCAGACAGCATGTCCAATTCAGGTTCACTCTCCACGTTGAAACATGCAATGCCTTCGCGCAATGCCAGCGCCATTTCTGATGCGGTTTTGCCGACGCCGGAAAATACAATCTTGCGTGCCGGTACACCGGCAGCTCGTGCGCGACGAAGCTCGCCTTCGGACACAACATCCATGCCGGCACCAAGATCCGCCAGTGTCTTGATTACTGCCTGGTTCGAGTTTGCCTTCATGGCATAACAAATGTTCAGGTCCAGATCGTGAAATGCTTCTTTCAGCACAGTATGATGGCGTGTCAGCGTGGCTGTTGAATAACAGTAAAACGGTGTTTCGATATCTGTTGTCAGATCGGCAAGGTTGATATCCTCGGCGTGAAGGATGCCGTCTTTATAAGAAAAATGATGCATGAAAATGTCCGTTAGAAGGCGCGAATGATCAGGTGAAGAGCGCGTTGGCGATGCGTCATTCAGATTTTATAAGTGGATCAATCGCTGCCGGTTCATCTGGATCAGGAGCTGCAACGCCAGGAGGCGGTTCAAGTGCACCCTTCTTGCCACACGCTGCCAGGGACACGGCGATCATTATAAAAATGATGAGTTTTCTAAAGTCCATTACCCGATTCCAGCATGCTAGGTGCCCATTCCAGGTCTTTGTACCTCAAAGTGTCCAAACTGGCAAAGGCACAATTTCCTGCCCAGGTTGGCTCATGAGCCTGCCGCCTGGATTGCCGAGACGGATTGTACCGACAGCCAGTACCTTGGATTGCGTGGTTCTGGTCGATCTGAAAATGCAATCACTGTTTCCACATTGACAGATTTCCCAGGTTCAATGGTCTGGTTGCCATGTTGAAATGATCTGCTGGCAATGGATGTGCAATTGGTGGCTAGACTTTCTAGTGTGATCTCGCTTTGTGGTGTCTTGTAAAATACTGGACATGAATAGACCTGAAATTGCATGACCACTGCGCGCGCAGCGTATTTGTCAGAGCGATTGGTCAAGGTTGTCTGCAGTTGCCACTTATCCAGCTCAGGCTGGATCAGTTCGCGCCCTTGACTGTCAAATACAGTGCGGTTCGGATTTGTGATCGATGTGGCACCGATTGCTATGTCTTTTGCCGTGAGAGCTCCATACTGGATCGCTTCGCGCTGTCGCGTTTGGTTCAGTTCCTGGCTGGTGCCTGCGTCTGTGTTTGCCTGATTGGGATCTTCTGTCAGCGACAATGCCAGCATGAACACACCGAAGGCCACAGTAACGGTTGCCAGCAGTCCCCTGCGCCAGGTTTTGTCCGTGATGAACAGCCAAATCAGTGCAAGAATGAGGAGATAAATGACTAACCAGCGCATGCGATAATCATCCCAATAGTTTCAACCAGCGTGCTGCCTCGCGCTTTACATTTGATGGTGCCGTACCACCGAAGCTCTTGCGAGAGGCCGCCGATGCGCGCGCAGTAAGCACCTTGAACACATCAACCGTTATACGCGCTTCGACCGTCTTCATATCATTGAGGCTCAATTCATCCAGTGCACATGACTTACTCTCTGCCAAGGCAACAAGTTTGCCGGTGACATGGTGAGCATCGCGAAATGGCATTGCAAGAACCCGGACCAACCAGTCGGCCAGATCCGTTGCTGTTGAGTATCCGGCTCCTGCAGCCGCAGCCATCTTGTCCTTGTCTGGTTCCATGTCACCAGCCATGCCAGTCATGGCCGCGATTGCCAGCGACAAGGCATCAATGGCATCAAAGGCAGGTTCCTTGTCTTCCTGCATGTCCTTTGAAT
>JBAUGO010000495.1:0-2369 GCA_049679775.1 Anderseniella sp. | reverse complement strand
CAGCTATGCACTCAGCCAGGGGCAGCGGGTGGCACTGGCAACTGTCGCGGGTGTGGCCCTCGGTGACTTCATTGCAATGTCGCTGTCTCTGGCCGGTTTGGGGGCTATGGTTCTGGCTTCTGCAACGCTTTTCACAATTTTGAAGTGGCTCGGAGCCGTTTATCTCGTCTATTTGGGCATCAAGCTGTTTCGCAGTGCTGCGACGACTTCGCTGGCAGATCCGGTGAAGGCAACACAGGCAAGCGCATATAGTGTGTTTGCTCATGCAACGACCGTGACGGCACTCAATCCAAAATCCATCGTCTTCTTTATCGCCTTCGTGCCGCAATTCGTTGTTCTGGAGAACCCGCTCTTGCCTCAGTTTGCAATATTCGTTGTTACCTTTGTCGGGCTGGCTGCGATCAATGCACTCGCATATGCGGTGTTGGCAGATAAGCTGCGTACCAGGATTGCGCGTCCGGCAGTTTTGGCCTGGTTGTCACGCCTTGGCGGTGGTGCACTGATTGCGATGGGCATTGCGACAGCCTCATTCAAGCGCTCCTGAAACTTGCCCTCTTCAAGCGGTTTAATAATTGCAGGCAGACGCTCAACCCTGGATGTCTTGGGAATGGCAATTGTCTGTTCCCGAGATAACAGCCATGCCAGCGCAATAGAGGCTGGTGTCACATTGTGTCGATCGGGCCAGGGAATCCAACTCTTCATTTGGCCCAATGCAGCAAAGGGCAGCTCTGAGCCCAATCTGCGCATTCAACCTTTGTCGTTGGTTGGCTATATACGCACCCCAGCGGTTTTGTGTGAGGAGCCGGTATGTGCTTCGGTGGTTGCTGGTTCAAGCATCCGGATTTGGGATCGCTTGTGTTTTACCCCTTAAACTCAAGGGCAAGAGGCCATTTTCCGCGATGGTGATGATCATCTCTGCGTAGCTCATCTGGTAGTTGAGCGCACAGCCTCTGTAGAAATAACCTTTTCGAAGGCCAGGCATAAGATTGGCCTCTATGAAATGCGGTACATTCTCATGATTCATCTTAATGTCTATGCGGCCCAGAGACTTGCCACCTAGGGCGCAGAACGCTGCTTTTGCCAATTCCCCAAGCCGCGCGTGAACCGCCATGTCGGTAACCGGCTCCACAGTTTCCGCATCCTGTTTCTTGATGTTGTAATCGAGGATACGATCTCCGTTCTTATTAGGGGCAGCGATTATCTCGATAGGCATCGCGCGCAAGGTTCCATTGCCATCCTCAAGAATTCCGACGCTGTACTCACGGCCGGGAAGATAGGTCTCCACTAGTGCGCGAGACATCTGGTTATCATGGATATCCTGGACTTTGCTCTGGAAGCTTGCAAAATCATGTACAATGGAATTTGCATCCACGCCCCGGCTGTCTCCGCCAGTAACAGGCTTAACAAACAGCGGAAAGGCAAGCGGGATCGCTTTGGCTGATGCATGTTCGCCTGGTACCGTGAGAAAATATCCGGCGGTGGCTATATTGGCATTTTGTATGATGCTTTTGGCGCGAGCCTTGTCGTGTTCATTGTCGAGTGCCGCTTTGCTGGATGCGATATAGGCGATCCCGTGAAGGTCCAGAAAGTCATTCAACCAAAGATCACTTCCATTGAGATGGAAATATTTAACACCTGAAAACACCAGATCCGGCTTTCGGGCTGCCATTTGCTCTAGATCTTGAAGCGTATCAATCTGGGTGATGGATACATAGCGGTAGTGGGACGAAAGTATCTCAAAAACAAGTGTTTCATCCAATTCGATACCGACATTCTTTCGATGTGTCGCGGTATCGCCGCGATTGGGCGCAACGACAATTTCGATTGTTTGGTCGCTTCGGCGAACGAGTGGAGACCTGGCGTCAAAAAGTTTGACCGGCTGACCAAACCTGGAAATGGCAAGAACTGAGGACCGCAGACCGCCAGTGCGCCCAATGACGATATCGGAGTTTTCAATGTTCATAATGGATCTTTCTAACGCTCACGCGCGTCATATCCCTAAGGAACACGCGCGCGTCCCAAGGGTGAATGAAGATGTCTGAAAATACTAAGAAAACAATATGGAGTTGCAGGACTTCAAACCCGCTACTGGCCAAGCTGGCAGGATAGCATGTTCCGTCAGTCATAGATATGACGATTATCGCAAAACTGCAGTTAGCTATTTGAACGGAATGTCCGCGTCTGGCACAAAGTGACGTTGAGGGGCTTGTCGCTGGCGAAACATTCGCGGTTTGGGATTTTGGTAATTTGTCCGCATTACAGTCATTAGCGCATTGCTCTACTTGCTGTGTGCAGTTAATGCGACTGTGCGCTAAAATGTTGAAGGGGATGGTCTCAAACAATCGACAGCGCGCTTGGACCTTCAGGTG
>JBAUGO010000494.1:0-4440 GCA_049679775.1 Anderseniella sp. | reverse complement strand
CAGCATCGCCATACAGCTTGTCGTTGCCTTCGCCACCGTTCAGTTCGTCGTTGCCTGAACCACCGCGCAAGGTGTCATTGCCGGCATCGCCGTTCAAGACATCATCACCGGCACCACCGCGCAGGTCATCATCACCTTCGCCACCGTTCAGGACATCATTGCCAACGCCGCCGTTCAAGAGGTCATTGCCAGCATCGCCGTTCAAGACGTCATCACCAGCATCGCCATACAGCTTGTCGTTGCCTTCGCCACCGTTCAGTTCGTCGTTGCCTGAACCACCGCGTAAGGTGTCATTGCCGGCATCGCCGTTCAAGACATCATCGCCGGTGCCGCCACGCAGGTCATCATCACCTTCGCCGCCTTCAAGCAGGTCGTTGTCAGCACCACCGTACAGGACATCATTGCCAATGCCGCCGCGCAGCGTGTCATCGCCGCGACCACCCTTTAGAATGTCGTTGCCACCACGGCCTTCCAGTATATTGGCTTCCTTATTGCCGGTGATCTCATCATCAGCACGTCCACCAATGACGTTTTCAATCGAGACATAGCGGTTGAAATAACGGTCCGTACCCTTGTTCAGGTTAACGTTGAAAGCGAAGTGGTCCACTTCCGAACCATCAATCACGTAAGTGTCATTGCCTTCACCGCCATCAAACAGATCGCCACGGCCAAGATCATAGCTGGCAACAAGCGTGTCATCTCCCTTGCCGCCAAAGACCTGGTCTTCGCCCCGGCCAGGGTTGATGTAGTCATTACCGTCATTACCGTAGATGGTATCATTGATACCAGAACCGATAATCACGTCGTCGCTATTCTTTCCATTGTACGTTGGCATTAAAGTCTCCCGGTTGTCGCCCTTGTTCAATTGGGCTGCAATGTACGCGGGAGAAGTAACCGGAGGAGTTAACAAAATCCCCGGCAGGAGCTAATTCGGACGGCGTGGTTCAGCCGCTCTTTATAACCCCGGATAAATCTTCGAAAAATTTATCACACATTTTTAGCAAATGCTTTAAACCCCGGTTTTCTGCGAGATTTCAGGCATTTGCACCCCCCCGTATTTGCGGCTTATTGAAACCTCAAATTCTGTTCAACCTTGTCTATGTCAACCAAAGTGCCCTCAATACCGCGAAGCTCAGCCGTGATCTTGATGACATCGATCTGCGCCCGGTACTTGGATTGGTTAAGCTCAACCTCGTAGCCGCGCGAAAACTTGCGTGCATTGCCTTGTGCCTCGATCAGGGCTGATTGCAGGCGTTCGCGCTGCACAACCAGACCTTCACGCGCACGCGCAAGCGCGGAAGCCATCTCCGCTGTGCGCCACAATGCGCCATGTCCATTTTCGGTCAGAGCCTCGACGCGGGCTTTTTCTGCTAGGCGTTCATATTTCTGACGTTGCGGGCTGATAGCTCCAAGTCTGTAGGAAACAGTCACCTGCGCATAGGCGGAGTCGCGGTCAAAGAAATCGTTGTCATTGCGATCTGCAATTGTGGTGCGATCATTATGGCTGATACCGGCAGATACGCTGACTGATACTGCCTCAAGTGAGCGAGACAAGCGGTCAATTTGTGCCAGCGTGCGTTCTGCTTCGGTGAGTTGCAGGTCAAGACCGCGCACTTCACCTGCTGCCAGCAGACCAACGGTTTCGCGCCGATGGGCTTCTGCGCGAGCATGAAACTCTTGCGAGCGAACCGTTTCGATATACTGGTTGAGACCGGCAGCAAGCTGGGCCGTCATCTCACCTTCACCAACATGGCGATTGATGCGCTTGGTAATATCGGCAAGTTCAGGTGCCGCTGAGCTCAGATAGTTTGCCTTGGCCAGATTGCCCGCATAGGTCAGGCTTTGCGGTGTAATGAACAACATTCTGGAAATGCGACCTGAGGCATCGAAGCGGGCACATTGTGCTTCGGCAGACTGCTTTTCCAGACGCGCCCGCGCAATATCAACAATATCATAAGATATCTTGGCGCTGGCATTGGTATCATTGTCCACGCTGCCCGAAATGGTTGGCGACAGCAATATGGCGCTCTTTGCTCCTGCTGTTGCCTCAAGATATTGACACCAGGAAGAGCTGCCAGGCACGTGGTTTTCAACAGGAGTATCCCTGGTCGAAGCAGCTTCGACCAAGGCTGGCTTAAGCTCACCATTGATATTGGCAAGAGTTGCGGCCTTGATGGCTGGTGCAATGCCGGACCCAGGCACAAGATTGTCGGGCTTGGGGCGTGGCTTGATCATGACCACGCCAGGCTCATCTGAGCGCAGTGCATCAGAGGTGGATGCAGTGACAATCGTGGTGTCAGCATTATCTTGCGCGTCAAGACCGGGCTTGATTGCAATCGTGCCTTCGCTGGCATCGGCCAATCCAATCGGACGGACAATTACAGGCTGACCATCATCGCTTGTCAGCGATAAAGGGGGTGCCAGCAAGGATGGTTTTGCTTCCTTGCCAGTGCATCCAGTCAGCGCCATTGCACTTAAGGCAATACCGATCAGAAAACCTGATTTAGAAGAAAAGCGGCGGGCGACCAGCATGAAGCAGCTCCTCTTTTGCATCATTATTGTTCTTGAGCAAGGCTTCAACAAACTGGCCACGCAGCGGCTTGCCAAACAACGGATGCACAGCATTGGTTTCACCCGGTATCAATTCACCCGTCTCGCCAACCTTTGAGCAGAACGCGATCATCATTGCACAACGGATGAGCGGCTGGGACGTGCTGAAATTGTCAGAGTTTTCGTATGGCACGAACACCACGGTGACAGGGTTTGTAATGGCCCGGCCAACTGGTGTTGCCAGCAGTGAATTGATATTTCCCGTCACAACCCCGAGACTGTCACTCAGGTTCGCTATCTCGGCTTGCTTGCTGGCAATGTGCTTGTCTGCCTGAGCAATCACATTGTGATCAGCAATAACTTCGCGCGCCAGATAGACAAGGTCGGAACCTGCTGCGGACAATGTGCGGATTTCGGGTTGATCAATCTGGGCACGCAAGGAGTTCAGAAACTCGACGCGGGTATTGATGCGGTCTTCCTCGATCTCTTTGACAGCAAGCTCATTTGAAACCACCGCCATGCGATGCAAGGATTCAAGTATGGCAAGTGTGCCTGCTTCAAGTGATTTTTTGGTAATCGTGCGGTTTTCGTATGCCTTTTCTAGGTTGCGGGCAAATGTGCCTCTACCATTGGCATTGCGGAAATCTGAGATGATCTGCTTCAACCGCAAAATGTGCTCGCGTGTTTCGCGCAGCAGTTTGCTTTGACTGCCCAGTTCAACATCAATTGTGCGTTTGGAGATCTCCAGACGAAGCTTGGCATCTCGCTTGTCACGCTCAGCGATGGTCAAGGCAGAACGTGCAGCCTCAAGTGACTGAGTGACCTGGTTCTGCCGAACCTGCATTTCGCCCAGGTCCTTTTCGGCACGCACCACAAGGGCATGTCCACTGGACAACTCGATCGGCATGGACCAGCTGCTGGATGTCAGGAAAAACAGAATTATCGAGCCATAACTCAGAAACAGTGCAAACAGCGATGTCAGGATGACGATCGCAAGCTTCTTGTAGGCGTAGCTGACAAGTGGCAAAAACCGCTGCCAAAGCGTCTTGCTGCCACTGTTTTCAAACTTCTGCTTAAGTCCCTTCACCCGGGTGATGAAGTCCTTGTTCAGGATTCCGTCCTTACCAACCTTCTTCGGTTTGTCAGGAGCTGGAGCTGGCACTGCCTTGCCAATATCAGGCACAGGCGTTTTGGCTTCTTCTGTCTTTGCGTTGGAACGTGCCATCTTGTGGGTCATGACATGCTCGGCATGATCAAAAACGGCACCAATGATCTGCTTTGGTGCAGCTGGTGTGCGCAGCACCTGGTGCACACCGTGAATGGCTTCAATGTCTGCACGCTGCTTTGCAGGTGCCAGCACGATAAGATGCTTGATCTTGTTGGCAGCCGCCAGCAACACCAGTTTCAGCCCACGGCTTTCCGTTGGCAGCGATTGGTCAACGACGGCGCACTCGACATAATTGTCTTCAATATAACTGAGCAAGTCATCAATCGAGCGCATGTGGGTGCCGTGAACCGGACCGTCCTGCGCCATGATGGCATCGCATACGTCTTCCATGGCAGAGCCGACAAATATCGTCTCAATTGCCTGTGGAGGACTTGTTTGTTTCGTTGTCTCAATCATTTCAAGCAGCACCCCCCGGTGTTGAATGTGCAGATGAACTGGCCGCGGATGCAGCTGCCGGCGTTGGCGATCCCGTGTGTCCCCTGGTTTCCCATGAGGATGTGCCCAGACTGAACAGCGCCAGTGGCGTCATGGTCAGGTACACAACAGGAAAGACCGCGGCCATGGACAGGAACCAGATACCATTGGTCTGGGCAAAGTCAGGCAGGTCTGCCTTGTTGATTTCGTAGGCAAAAGCGAAAATGGTGACGATGAAGGCATGAAAC
>JBAUGO010000493.1:0-5662 GCA_049679775.1 Anderseniella sp. | reverse complement strand
ATTCCAACCATGTCCAGCTTGCCTTCTGCCACCGCATGACGTGCAGTTGCCACATCATTTATGCGAGCGGCATGAAAAACCGGAAAGCTGGTTTCAGTGCGCACCTGCCCGGCAAAATCCAGGTGCGGGGCAGAGGCCATGCCTGTGACCGGAATGACACGCGACAACGGGCCGTCATGTTCAATATGACCGCGAATGATGTTGAGAAAATCAATATGGCCAGTAGCAATCATGCGTCGGCAGATTTCCAGACCTTCATCGCGTGACAAGCCCTTGTCCATGTCCTCGTCGGCCACAAGACGCAAACCGACAATGAAATCTGGCCCGATACGTTCGCGTATGGCATCCAGGACGCGATGGGTAAATCGCAAGCGGTTATCCAGTGAGCCACCGTGTTCGTCTGTCCGGTTATTGACGGCGGGTGACCAGAATGAATCCAGTAGATGGCCGTAGCACTCAAGCTCGAAACCGTCCAGGCCGGCTTCCTTTACCCTTTCGGCTGCATCTGCATAATCACGCACGATGCGGTCCATATCCCAGTCTTCCATGACTTTAGGAAAGGCACGATGCGCAGGCTCCCGCACATCAGATGGTGACACGACAGGCAGCCAGTCAGCACCATTCCAGACGGTTCTGCGTCCCAGGTGGGTGAGCTGAATCATGCACGCGGCACCGTGCTCATGACAAGCATCAGCCATGCGCTTTAACCACGGCACGATCTCATCTTTGTAGGCATGAAGATTGCCGAAGACGGGCGATGAATCTCTTGAGACAACCGCAGAACCAGCCGTCATGGTCAAGGCAATGCCACCTTTTGCCTTTTCTTCGTGGTATCGAATATACTGATCCTTTGGCAGTCCATCTTCATGAAAGTTCGGCTCATGACTGGTGGACATAAACCTGTTGCGCAAGGTCAGATGCTTTAGCTGATAGGGTTGCAATAATGGATCATTTGCACGGTGTACGGTGGTCATGTTTGCAAGGTTCCAAATTTATAATGGCTATTCAGCAGGTGCCGCAGCTGGTGTTTCAATACGTTTAAGGATGGTTTCGTTGCCTGCGAACGGGTCTCTTGGAATGAGTAATGACAAGAGCAGGGATACGCACGCCATGCCTGCGCCAATCATGAACACCCATGAAGGATGCGCGAGCCACAAAATGCCGAACACAACAGGTATAAAGACTGCTGCAATGTGGTTGATGGTGAAGGCGACGCCAGCTGTTGGTGCGATGTCAGCCGGGTCTGCAATTTTCTGGAAGTAGGTTTTCTGGGCAATCGCCATGGCAAAGAACGCATGGTCGATCAGGTAGAGGGCTGCTGCTATCCATGCGTTTTCAACAAATGCATATGCCGTGAAAACCCCAATGAGACCGATATATTCGATAGTCAACATTCGGCGTTCTCCAAGTCTCATGATGAAGTTCCCGATCTTTGGGGCAATCCACATGTTGAAGGCAGCATTGACAAGGAAAAGTGCCGTGATGCTTGAAACGGAAAAGCCGAATTTTTCAACCATCATAAACCCGGCAAACACGATGAATATCTGGCGACGCGCTCCGGACATGAAGGTCAGTGCGTAATAAAGCCAGTAACGCTTGCGCAACAGCAGGTGTTTGCGTTGGGGTACATCTTCGCGGAATTTTGGAAACCCGAACCAGGCAACTGCTGCGAGTACGACAGTGAGGCCACCGCCTGCCAGATAGACGGATGAAAAGTCGAGGTTTAACAAGTTCCATGTGATGAAAATCAAAGCATAGGCGGCGATGGTTGCAAAAGAACCAGCTGCAATGATACGGCCAAGCTGACGAGGCGCATCACCCTTTGGTAGCCATTGCAGCGACAGCGACTGGTTCACTGTTTCAAAATAGTGAAACCCCACAGACATGATGAAAGTGGTGATGTAAAATCCCATTGCCGTCGGAAAATAGCCGGTCAAGGCGGTGCCAAGCCCGCATAGGGCAAGGGCAATACAAGCGAAGGTTTGCTCGCGCCATATCAGGAACATGAATACAGCCGTGAAGGCCAGAAAGCCCGGTATTTCGCGAATTGATTGCAGGATGCCGATTTCCTTGCCCGTGAAGGCTGCCCCTTCAATGGCAAAATTATTCAGCAGAGCTGACCATGTTGAAAACGCAATTGCATTGGCCGCAACCATAAGGATAAGTAGATTTATGGGGGTGCGCCAACCGGTTGCCTCTGAAAGGCTGATTTCGGGATTCTTGCTCATGATGATCCGAAACCTATCATCACTTTGCCGTGGCTGCGTAGGGTTATTTTCGCTGCATCAGTTTTGACAACACAATAGCTTTGTGGCGGATCGCATCTGGTGAACGAAGGTAAATGAAGCGCATGATCGGGCGCAAAAACCGGATATATATCCTGTAATGGATGTTGCCCCGCCAGGTCAGAGGCATGGCGTAGTCGCTGACCTTGACCACACCGGAAGACCAGGATGCCTTGTAAGCATCTCCGGGCACCATAAGATCGAATGTGGTGATTTTGTCAGCAAGGGCAAGCCGCTGTGAATGGTCCATGTGCAGGCGCCCGGGTGACAAGTTGGTGTGCTCCGGGTCATGAGCAGTGATGAAGGCGCAATGGCGCCCTTTGTATCGCAACCCAAGCTCCTGAGAAATACTGAGATCACCCGCCTTGAGTTCTGTTAATGCGGTCTCAACATAAGAACCTTCGCGTTGACTGAGCGCTTTGATGAAAGCTGTCATCATGGATGAGCGTAACGCTGAAGTATGAAGCCCGCGTTCGGCAATCCAGCTTTGCTTGAATTTCAAGAGCAGTTCAGATAGTTGGTCGAAGGTCTCGCCTTTCGAGTGTTTGGTGAAGCTGATTTCACCAAATTGCTCAATGGTATTGGCAATCTTCTTGCGACGGCGGCGCTGGGTTTTGTTGTAGCGTGCCTGGTAGGACTTTTCATCAGCATACTGCGCCAGATCCATGAATGGCGCGGTCTCATAGTAGCCAGACTCAGACAGATGTTGCTGTGCGAACGCCGAGGCAAAACCACCTTCGCGGACATGACGCAGATGGACCAGGTCAATATCATCTTGTGATTTAAGACCGGCTAGGAGTGCGTCAGAAGTTTGTGGTGTCTGGAACTGTGGGGCGCACAATATGTCACCATACTGGCCATAAGGCTGTGTCAACCAGCATAAGCAACGTAAACCAGATATATTATCGATCATGGTTGGAACTATGGCGATGACACGATTATTCGCACGGGCAACAAGAATGCACAATTTCTTGTGCTGGCACGTACCAAGGAAGGTTTCCGCCCAGGTATAACACCAGTCAAAGCTCTGGAAAATGAGGCTGCTTTGGTCAACTTCGTCTTCCAGTGAGCGCCAATCAGCTGCAATTGATGCCATTTCTTCCAGTGAAGATATCCGCGAAACTGAAATCTCGTGCTGCGAATTCATAGCGGTTGAGGCAGGCTGCAATTGTCTTGCCTCACCGGAAAATTCGGCAAGATTTGGCCCTGTCTTGCAGGCAATGAAATCTGTTGCAGAAGTGGTCACTAATGAAGTTCGCTTTGCTGATCTCGAAAAAACTGTGCCGTGACGGGACGACTCTAATTTTACGAGTACGTGATCAGCAATTATCGTACCGTTTTAGTGTGCATGTGCAGTTAATGCCACTTTTGACAATAAAAATTGGCCGAAGCGTGAGGGGGTTTCGCTTCGGCCGTTTTGTATCAGCTTAAAAAGCCTGTTTCGATAGCCAACACAAAATCCATTGTCTTACTGGTTGGTGGATTCTGCTTTTGCAGGCTCCCCATCGCTGTCTCCAACCTGATCTGGCTCATCGCCGCCATCACGTCCCATGCGGTGGTGGCCTTTGCCATGTCCCCGGTGATCTTCGCGGCTCAAGGCTCCATCACCATTACGGTCATGACGCGCGACCATGTCTGCCAGAGGCTCCTGGTATTCTTCGAGCGTAACACCCGCACTGCCGTCAGCATCAAAGTGCTGAAATTCACGAACTATACGCTGCTCACGGGCTTTCAGATAAAGTTGCTTGAATTCGTCAAGGGACAATTGGCCGTTTTTGTCCGCATCAAACTCCTTCAGCCAGGCTTCCCGGTTTGAATTGATCTCGTCCTGGGTAACCTTGTTATCCTTGTTGGCGTCGTACCGTTTCATCATGTGCTTCATATGATGGCCCTTGCCATGTCCGCCCATGCCGTGTCCGCCCATGCCGTGATGGCCCATGCCATGTCCGCCGCCGTGACGATGCGCATAAGCGCTAGCACCAAGTGCGCCAACTGCTAAAACGACAGCTGCTGCAACAGAGATTTTTGCAAGTTTATTCATGTGAGTTTGGTCTCCAGTTTGTTTTTCGGTGTTTGTTGGATACACTGAAGACGTGGCAGAATTGTCAAACCCGTCGATTTGATTGATTAAACATTTGTCATCTTGTTGTTGATCCGAAACCTTAGCGCACCAGCTCCTTGATGGCCCCGTCTATCCCTTCCAGGGTAAGTGGAAACATCCGGCCCTCCAACATTGTCCTGATATAGTCAATGGATGGCGTATAGCTCCAGTATTTCTGATTTGACGGGTTTAGCCAGACGCAATGCGAGTAAATGTCAGTAATACGTTTCAGCCAAAGTGCGCCGGGCTCATCATTGAAGTGCTCAACGGACCCACCAGAGTGTGTTAACTCAAACGGGCTCATTGAGGCATCGCCCACAAAGATGACCTTGTAATCAGAGCCGTATTTGTGGAGCACGTCCCATGTGTTCTCAACCGCGGTATGACGGCGGCGATTTTCGCGCCAGAGTTTTTCGTAAACACAATTGTGGAAGTAAAAGTATTCCATGTGCTTGAATTCGGCGCGGGCAGCTGAAAACAGTTCCTCGCACATGCGGATATAGGGGTCCATGGAACCGCCTACATCGAAAAAGATCAGCACCTTCACTGTGTTGCGTTTCTCCGCCACCAGCTTCAGGTCAAGATAGCCCTTGTTGGCGGTTGAGCGGATCGTATCGTCCAGATCAAGCTCTTCGGGTGCGCCTTCACGGGCAAATTTGCGCAGACGGCGCAAGGCAACCTTGATGTTGCGGGTGCCAAGTTCCAGCTTGTCGTCGAGATCCTTGAACTCGCGTTTGTCCCAGACCTTGATGGCGCGATTATTGCGGTTTTTATCCTGGCCGATGCGGATGCCGGCCGGGTTGTAGCCATATGCGCCGAAGGGTGATGTGCCACCGGTGCCGATCCACTTGTTGCCGCCCTGATGGCGCCCTTTTTGTTCTTCGAGGCGCTTTTTCAGCTCCTCCATGATTTTATCCCAGCCACCGAGTGCTTCTATCTGGGCTTTTTCCTCTTCGGTGAGGAATTTTTCATTCACCTTGCGCAGCCATTCCTCGGGAATACTGGCCAGCAGTTCCTCCGGTGACAGGCCCTGAAGCCCCTTGAAAACGTGGCCGAAGACGCGGTCGAATTTGTCAAGGTTGCGCTCGTCCTTTACCAGCGTGGCGCGCGAGAGATAATAGAAATCTTCAACCTGAAAACCCGCAATATTGGCTTCCAGCGCCTCCATGAGGGTCAGGTACTCCTTCAGCGTGGCGGGCACACCGGCGGCTTTAAGCTCGTGGAAAAAGGTAGTGAACATTGTTCCTGTATAACCAGCCAGACTGACACTGAGAAG
>JBAUGO010000492.1:0-2554 GCA_049679775.1 Anderseniella sp. | reverse complement strand
TGCTGATCATGAATACGGTGTAACACTGTGCGGCGAAGCAGATTTGCAAGGGCTGGATGCGGTCATCCTTGCTGTCAACCATCAGGCATACCTTGAAGATGTACCGGGGCTGATGTC
The DNA here is from genome assembly GCA_049679775.1 of Anderseniella sp. Lineage (GTDB taxonomy): Bacteria > Pseudomonadota > Alphaproteobacteria > Rhizobiales > Aestuariivirgaceae > Anderseniella. The sequence goes on along the minus strand of JBAUGO010000492.1, from coordinate 2,437 downwards.
GCGTATTCGCAAAGGTGGCTTGTTGATCGACGTGAAATCAGCCATTGCCCCTGACAAGGTGCGTGAAGACATCGGCTATTGGAGCCTTTGAGGTTTTGGCAGCACTATTTTTTTAATCTTGATTTGCCAACCTTGATCGCATTTCCGCGCACAATCGGATTGATCGCAGCTAATAGTATATAGGGCAACCGAGCCGGATTATGAGCAAATCGGCTGGCTTGTTCCCAACCGATGCGCAATGACTTTTTCCACGCTGGTTGTAGTTGATCCAGTTGGCGTAGGCTCGCGAGAGCCCATTTATCTGCTTTACTGCCTGGTTTCCAGCCGATGTCATGGCCTGTTATCAATGAGCAGGCAGCAAAAAAACATTCGGCTTCATGTTTGTAATTCATGGTTGAGAACTGACGTTCAAGTGCTTGCCAATCGAACGGATAAAGGTTTTGCAAGGTGCTTGCATCGACAATATCCCGCATGGATATTTCTTTGAGGGCAAACCCCATATTGCTGATCTGAGCGTGCAGGACGAGGTGTATCATTCGGTCTTCAGGTGACAATATCAATGGTAAGCTTTTGTTATCTCCCGCGTGAATTGAGCCCAGGAATAGACTGGTCAGGTCAGGACCAAGCCTCTTGTTCTTCATCAACCTGGTATGAAGTTCGATTGAAAGTCCGCTATCGGGGTCTATCACAGGGGCAAGGTGATGATGATAATTGTCATTGAACAATTTCTCTGTCACCGCAACCTGGTAGCCATTTTCTTTCAATACAGCCAATGCCTGTTCTGACCGATGTATGGGAATCAGGGTATCAATGTCTGAGATCTGGCGCCACGGTGCGCTGTCATCGCTTTCCAATATGAAAGCCATGCCTTTCAGAAACACTGGTTCTATATCAATCCCCTGCAGTATGTCTGCCAGTTTCAACGCCGTTTGTTTGGCAGTCTTGTTGGCTTTTTTGTTGCTTGTCTCAAAAGCCATGAGCAATGGCATCACATCGTCCCAACCTGCTGCCAGTTGATTTTTCTGAAGTTGGCGTAATGACCCGGCAAGGGCAGGGGATACTGCGTGTTTTGCAGCTTTTTGAATCATGGGCATAAGTGATGGTTTCAGCGCGATATCAAGGGTTGTCGTTGCGTTGTCTGACGCTGCCCGCACCAAGTCGAGCATGAGCCTGGTAGTGTCTGTCATGTTGTCAGTGTTGTAATGCACGAAATGTCCAAGCCGGTTCTTGCTAACGTAGCAATACAAATCTAAAGGTTTGTCAGCACTCGAACCAGTCGTAATTCAAATAGAGCAATATCAATATGAAGATAGCCATTATTGGAGCAGGTTATGTCGGCCTCGTTACAGCCGCTTGCCTGTCAGAGTTTGGATTTGATGTCACGTGCGTAGAACGTGACGGTGCCAAGATTGATCAATTGCTGGCCGGCATTGTACCATTTTATGAACCCGGTCTGGGCAAGCTGGTGAGCGGCAATATCAATGCCGGTCGCCTTTCTTTCACACGGAATATCAAGGATGCAGTGCCTGACGCCTCTGTGGTTTTCATCGCAGTTGGTACACCCACGCGGCGCGATAGCATTTCTGCTGATTTGACCTTTGTTTACGATGCTGCCCGCGAAATCGCAGGAGCAATGCAAGGCTTTACTGTTATAACCACGAAGTCGACTGTCCCGGTTGGAACTGCATCTGAAATACGCAAAGTGGTTTCCCAGGCAGCCCCTGACAAGGAATTCGAAGTCGCTTCAAATCCGGAGTTCTTGCGCGAAGGCAGTGCGATTGAGGACTTCATGGAGGCAGACCGGATTGTTGTTGGCACATCTGGCGAACGTTCACGTGAGTTGATGGGCCAGATATACCAACCCCTTGCCCAACGTGGCGTTGAGATAGTGCATACAAGCTGTGAAGATGCCGAACTGATCAAGTATGCCGCCAATGCCTATCTTGCCATGCGCATTGCTTACATCAATGAGATCGCTGACTTGTGCGAAGCAACGGGTGGTGATGTGCAAATGGTTGCCAGAGGTATGGGGCTGGATAGCCGAATTGGCCCAAAATATCTGCAACCCGGACCAGGGTTTGGGGGCTCGTGCTTTCCAAAAGATACGCGAGCTCTTTTGTCGATCGCGCGTGATTATGGCTCTGCAATGACCATCATTGAAGCGGTTATTCAATCGAACGACAAGCGCAAGGAAACACTTGTGGACAGGGTTGTTCGTGCAGCTGGTGGCGATGTGAGCGGCAAGCGCGTTGCGATCTTGGGGGTGGCGTTCAAAGAGGATACAGATGACATGCGGGATTCTCCTGCACTTGATCTGATCCCTGCATTGCAGAAACAAGGAATGGACGTGTGTGCCTATGATCCGGTCGCCATGGAAAATGCCGCACGACTGCTGCCAGGTGTGACGTGGGCAGATTCACCTGCAAGCTGTGTCATT
>JBAUGO010000491.1:0-5556 GCA_049679775.1 Anderseniella sp. | reverse complement strand
AGCACCAACATGGCACGTTGCACAGTTGACCTTCAGCACATCACCTTCAGGGCCCTTGCGGTTATCGGGAAACACAGACGCAAGTGGATCCATGTAGTTCTGATTGATCTGGTTGACCATCTTGATGCCATGCCAGGCCTTCACTCGCGTCTCAGGACTTTGAGTCCAGTCACTGAAGTTGCGTGTGTTGTGACAGAACGTGCAGTTGGCACCCAGTGACTGCGACATATGCATCATCAGACCATAGGTTTTTTCGGTGTCCTGAATCGACGCAATGCTGGTTCCCTGTGGCAGTGCAGTAGTTGCTGCGACCCTGATATTTCCTTCCTTGCCAAGTAAGTCAGTGAACGGGTCATACGGCAATGAGGTTGTCCCGACTTCCTTGCTGGCAAGGTTTTGGCCCATCTTGCTAGCTGCAATGCCGCCATATTCAGGCAAGCCTGGATTGATTGACCATGTTTCAGCAGGAACAGGTTGGCCCCTGTGACAGGTATAGCAGGTAACACCGGTGGGTTGTGCGTGTGATTGCCCCCAATCGGCGTTGATGGTCTTGGTCATCTGTAGCATGCGCCGGGCAACAATCTTGGTATACTTTGTATCTTCTGCAAGGTTATTCTCACTGTGGCAGTAGGTACAGCCAGCTTCTGGAGCCACCCACTCAGTGATTGCAAGCATCAACCGGTCAAACTCCGCTTGATCCAGATCTCCAAGTACCGGAACATTTTCATAAACACTGGAAGCCTTCTCACCGGACTTTTCGGCAGGCTCTTGTGCCTCAGGAATCTGAAACGCAGCGACGTTCTTGGCCACCAGGCGCGGATTTGAGATCAACTCCATGCCAGTGCCACGATAGCCAACCTGGGTGGTATCCATCGGTGGCGCTTCCCACGTCATCATCATGGGTATCGTAAGCATGATCGTCACAGCGCCAAGAATGTAACCATATATAGGGATTTTCATCTTTCCTCTCCCTTATTGAGCAGCCGGGTCGACAACCCCGGGCCACATGTCTGGATACATAGGAACAAGACCGTGCTTCTGGCCCCACAGAAACCAGTTGTCGACAACAGTGCCAGTCAACAGGATACCTATCCCGCCGGTAATTGGTGTGAGGATGGCAAACCACCATGCCCAGCGATGTACTGATTCCATGGTTGCATTGAAGCCCATGGTCCAGCGCCAGAACAGGGCTGCGCGCTCAGATGCTGTGCCTCGGTCGGTGATCTGCTCCAATTCACGATCGCCACCCAAATGGCTAACCGATAGAATGGTTGCAGCATGCATGGCAAACAACAGAACCGAGCCATACAGGAACACAATCGAGAGCATATGGAACGGGTTGTAGAAAAGATTGCCATACCGCAATGAGAATGCTTGTACCCAATCCAGATGCGAGAAGATGCCGAATGGGATTGCTTCTGACCAGCTGCCCAACATCAAGGGTCGGATGAAGCCAACTACCAAAAACAGCCAGATCGCAGCAGCAAATGCCCAGCACACATGCAATCCCATACCAAGTTGGCGTGCCCGTGAGTACATCCTGACCCACCACAGCAGGACAGATGCTGTCAGGAAACCACCAGCAATTACCCACCAGCCACCATCGTTCAGTGGCGGTACGATCTTAAATCCCTGTTTCGGGCTGGGAGGATCCAACGATAACCACAAGAGTTGGCGGACAAACTCAATCGGATCCCAGTTGACCGATGCCCACATGTTAAGACCGATGATCTCAAATGCAATAAGGCCGAAAATCAGGGACAGCATGCCAGTCCAACCGAGATAGATCGGTCCTATCTGGGCATTGCCGATCTTGCCCGCCAGGTAGCTAAAGAACGGAACCCCATCGCGCGGCCAGGCATTATCTGCAGCGGGGACACCCATTTCAAGTTCACCACGAACCTGAACCCGGGTTAGAATGTTTTGATATTCAGCCATCTTTTTTCCCTTTCCGCTCAAATCCAAATTGGCAGGTTGAGCCACCAACTCCACCATTCAGGCCAGCCGCGAGACCAGAACGGACCACTAATGATGATGCACACGGCACTCCAGAAGACAGCCGAGATCGCCAGAAAAAAGCCAAGGCGGTGAATGCCCAATGTGCCTATTGAATAACCAATAGTGTCTCGGAAGAAGGTGTCTTCGTATTCAGGTGTGCGCATTGTCTTGCCCTTGCCGGGATTGGCAGCAGACAGGATCAGACCACCATGTAAAGCCAGAGCCAGAACTGTTGTGAAGAACAACGTAACCGCAATCATATGCGCTGGATTATAGTGGAAATGCAGGTACTGGTAGCCAACGTTTGACACCCAATCGAGATGGGACATGATCCCATAAGGAAATGCGTGCCCCCAGGCACCCAGCAACACTGGCCGGATGATCTCAAGCGATACATAGGCTAGAATTGCGAAACTGAAGGCAAACGGCACATGATATCCGATACCGAGTTTGCGACAGATTTCAACCTCACGTAGCGCCCAGGAAACGAACGCGCCGGTCGCACATATTGTAATAATTTGCCAGAGCCCACCTTCCCTCAATGGAGCCATTCCCAGGCCATATTTAAGGTCAGGCGGTGCAATGCTGATCTGCCAGAGATTCCACGTTGGTCCCTGACTGGCCGCAAAGATGATCAGTGCGGTACCAAGAAAAGTAAAGAACGCGGTGGTGACCCCGAACAGGCCAACATAGAATGGTCCGAACCAGAAGTCGAACATGTCTCCTCCCAGCAGTGTGCCGCCACGGACACGGTATTTTCTTTCAAAACTAAGCATTGCCATGATCTTGATCTCCGGCAGAAAGCTTGTTACTGCCCACAAATTTTGAGCGATGATGTAGGGGGCGGCTAGCCATAAACGGCATGAGAGCGCCGCCCACCACTGTTGTTGTTTGAGTTCAGTTCGAACTCGCTGCTATTGGAGCATTCAACCAACTGCCATAACGAGGAGTGCTGAGCTGAATAAAGTGATTCAGCAGCACCATCGAAAATGCAAATGCAAGAACGCCTATCAGTGCACGACGAGGGTCGAACAGAAGCCAGATTTTCCACATGATCTTTTCCTCCTAGAAGTAGGTCCGGTTCATCAGAACCATGGACGCCATGACCAGATCAGGATGTGAGCTACCAACGTCAATGCGACGAAGCCCATCGTTCCCTGTATAAAGAGCCGGTGAAACTCTTGAGCCTCTGCGTGACTGAGCCCAGAAGGCGTTCCGCTTTGGTTTTCAGGCATAATATGCCCTCCACTGGTTGGCCATAAGGCCAGTTACCACGCGCACCCTGCGTGGCGAGGGTTTGCCTTCCCTCCGGCCCTAAGGCTTTCAGTCGGCATTTCCACCGGCAAACACCGGAAGAAACCTGTAAAACCGGATGCGTTACATGAACGCGAACGGTATTGAATTACTCGCGGCAATCCGTGCCTCCGCAATCACCGAACGGGCTTGGCCGCTCGGATCAAGGTTTGGACGCCATCTTTTCGGAATGATCCGGTGAGCCATAGCGGCCACCAGGAAAAAAACAAATGCAACGCTGAAAATGATATTGAACTCGACGCTATCGCGACCCGAGCCACTCACTCTTCTTTCGTGAACATCAACACTCATCAGCTCTTCTCCTCAAGTTTGGAAATGCGATGCATTTCGAGAAATATCGTCATGCCGCCCTCCCCAGATTTTCTGCTGTAGTCATCACCATTTCCGGTGTGACCAGCGCTTCGCCCTGGCGTCGTGCTGTCTGCTCTGCGCCATCGCGCAAACGCTTTGCTGCAGAAATGCGCACCAACACAGGCTGGGCTTCAACAAGCCGGTCAAGCTCCAGCCGGGCTTCGTCATTCCAGGCCATCTGACCTTCAAGTTTCGTAGGCGTCGCTTCAACCTTATCCAGATCACTTGCCAGCGGCAGAATGTTGAACAGCGCATCAAACAGCGCGTTGCAAACTTCCTGAACAAGATAGGTAGCGCCCGAATACCCCATGAACGGTGTACCCGTATGGCGACGGATCACGGCACCTGGAAATGACGCGGGAATATACATGGCGCGACATCCGGCTTCAGCCATGTACATGCGCTCATTGTAACTGCCGAACATTATCAACGGCGGTGTATTTTTGATGGATTCCTGGACAATATCATTATCCGGTTTCACACCCGCCCGCCGAGCAAAGGCGAAACTGCACGGCAGTCCCATTTCCTGTTCAAGGAAGTTGCGAACACCGCGTGTATAGGTCTCGTTGGCGACGATGGCGAAACTCGCCGTACCGAAAAAATCCTGGGTGACTGAACGCCACAAATCCCACAGAGGTTTGATTGTCGTGTGTTTTTCAAGCTCTATGAACGGTTCCGGATCAAGGCCCAGCAACTCGCCAAGCGTCCGCAGGAACTTGGTCGTTGAATGCAGGCCGATGGGTGCCTGCAGATATGGCTTTTCAAGTCCTTCGCACAAAGCCCGTCCAAACTCACGGTACATGCAGATATTGACGTCTGCATCCACCAGTCGCGGGACATCAGCCAGGTGACTGCCGAGAGGGAATACCAGATTGACTTGCGCGCCTATGCCTTCAACCAGACGCCGAATCTCGGCCAGATCGGACGGCATGTTAAAGGTTCCGTAGCAAGGTCCAATGATATTGACCTTCGGCGCATCGCCTTCCTTGCGCGGTTTGGCCTTGGGCATCTTGCCCTTTTTCAGCCCAAATTCCTGCCATAACCACAACATCGCACGATTGCCGGACTGCCACTGATCTTCGTCAATGGTACGCGGCAGGAAACGTTTGATATTGGTGCCTTCAGGCGTCACGCCACCGCCAATCATTTCAGCAATGGATCCGGTAACAACAACACTTGGCAAACCGGGATCCAGCGTGGCATGGGCGCGCTTCATGGCACCCTCGGTACCGTGCTGGCCGAGTTCTTCCTCACCCAGACCGGTCACAACGATTGGCAATTCATGCGGTGGCAGTGCGTCAGTATAATGCAAGACCGCTGTAACCGGCAGGTTTTCACAGCCGACCGGACCATCGATGATGACCTGCAGACCCTTGATGGCGGAGAATGCATAGACTGCACCCCAGTATCCGCCTGCCCTGTCGAGATCAGCGATCAGCATCCGATTGCCCCCTCTACAGCTTTTTCGGGTTTCGACTGGCGCTCATAATTTTTCTTGAAGTCGGGTCGATCCTGGGGCACGCCTTCCCAGATACCTGCTGCATGCTCGGTGCCGACGCCTTCAAAGAACTCTGTGAACTCATTAAATCGATGCTTGTTGGCAAGTGCGGCATTGATCACCTGCACCAACGATCCGGCACCTGCTGCGCCCATTAATGGACGTGCCGAAATCAGGTTGGTGAAATAAAGTGCTGGAATGGCGTGCTGCTTGGCTTCCTGCACCAGAGGCGTGGTGCCGATAGCAAGGTCCGGACGGGCGTCGCGCATGGCGGCCAAGTCCTGCTCAAGCGATGCGCGGTATTGTACATGGCATCCGTGCGCTTCCAGCCATTCGCGGTCAGCTTCAGACCATTGCGAGCGGGCACAGGCGGTGCCGACATATGGTACCTTAGC
>JBAUGO010000490.1:0-3806 GCA_049679775.1 Anderseniella sp. | reverse complement strand
CCTTTCAAAGGGCTGCCGAATGACCCCGCAAGCCATGATGTATCACGGGCAGATTGTGCACAGGCGGTTCACACCCCTGCGCCATCGGCTTTCCTATCGTGTTTTCAATATGTTGCTGCCTTTGAATGGGATTGACACTGTCTGCGCCAAAACGCATTTCCTGTCGCACAACAAGTTCAACCTGGTGTCGTTTCACGATGTTGATCATGGCCAGCGCGACGGCACTGATGTTCAAGTATTCGTCCACAATGCGTTCAAAAGTGCTGGATTGCATCCTGAAGATTTTACGTTTTACATCCTGAGTTTTCCAAGGGTTCTTGGTTATGCCTTCAACCCCATGACAACCTATTATGCAATTGACCACAACGGTCAGATTGCGGCCATGCTGTATGAGGTGTCCAACACATTTGGTGAGCACACGCACTATCTTGTTGCAGGTGGCGACACCCGAAACGGTGTTCTTGCACAAAACTGCCGCAAGGCTTTTCACGTATCTCCGTTCAATGATGTTGATGGTGAATACGGATTTCGCATTACCAAGCCTGGCGACACGATATCGCTGGGTGTGAGCTTGCGCCATGGTGGGGAAGCCATATTGAACGCTACTTTTTCAGGGACTGGTCAACCGCTGACAAACAGAACGTTGCTGATGGCTGTGTTACGTCAGCCCTTGATGACATGGAAGGTGATTGCCGGCATCCATTTTGAGGCGTTGCGGTTGTGGCTTAAAGGATTGAAGCTCAAAGCCAAACCAGCATTTAATGGATTGAGACTACATAAACGGACGGATCTGGTTGATGAGTAACGAATTATTGGAGGCGCGACAGCACCAACGAGGTGAGCGTCGCGGTTTAACCGGGCGCATCCTTGAGACAATTGGCAAGCGCATGGTCGGCCACAATATTCGAGGCCAGATTACATTTGTCCTGCCGGACGGGCATCAATTGTCACTGGGCATTCATGATAATGCACACTTCAACCCGCATCTGACCATCCATTCCTATGCTGTCGTTGGTAAATGCATTCGCCGTGGTGTCATAGGCTTTGGCGAAGCGTTCATGTCTGGCGATGTCGACAGTCCTGACCTTGTTTGCCTGTTCCGGTTTTTTCTGGAAAACCGGGCCGCGTTGCGCGAGGCTGGCGGTAGACTTTTCAAGACGCGCACAGGCGACCGGATTGTCCACCTCTTACGGCGAAACAGCATCTCCGGCAGCCGCAAGAATATCAAGGCGCACTATGACCTGGGCAATGACTTTTACAAGTTGTGGCTTGATCCAAGCATGACCTATTCCAGTGCATTGTTTGTAAAAGCCGACCTATCGCTGGAAGAGGCTCAGAAGGCCAAATATGCTCGTGCCCTTGAGTTGATGCAGCTGACACACGAGTCCCACATACTTGAAATTGGGTGTGGCTGGGGCGGCATGGCAGAACATGCAGGACGCGCCGGGCACAATGTTGACGCCATAACCCTGTCAAGCGAGCAATTGTCTTACGCCCAGGACCGGATCAAGCAACAAGACCTTGAGAAGCACGTCAAGTTGAAGCTAGTAGATTATCGTCACATCAAGGGCGAGTATGACGCGATTGTCTCGATCGAAATGATCGAGGCTGTGGGTGAGGAAAACTGGCCTACCTATTTTGCCACGGTTTCAAAACTCCTTAAACCCGGAGGACGCGCCGTCATCCAGGCCATCACCATTGCACCAGAAGACTTTGATCATTATCGCCGCAATGTCGATTTCATCCAGCGCTACATCTTTCCAGGCGGCATGCTACTGACTACCAAGGCCATCGAAGAACAGGCGAATAAGAACGGCCTCAAACTGGTTTCCACACAAAATTTCGGTCCTGATTATGCGCGTACGCTCAACCAGTGGGCAACCAGGTTCAGTGCGGTGGAAAAAGAAGTCTCAGCCCTGGGCCATGACGAGCGATTTCGTCGCATGTGGTTGTATTATCTGAATTATTGCGAAGCTGGGTTTTCAGATGGCAAGATCGATGTGGGCTTCCATGTCCTTGAAAAGCCTGACAAATGATCCGGTTTTGAGCTGCAAACGTTAGCTGTTCCAGTCAATGCAATTCCATTTTTCGAGATATAGTAGATGTTGCAAATAAGCCCGTCACACACCAGCCAGCGTAACTTCGACATGGCCAAATACTTTACAGGCAGAACACGGGCCTGGGGCATGTTTGAAACGTTTGGCGGGCGGGTCAAGAAGTCATTCGTTGCCGATATTGATGGCTACTGGCAAGGCGACAGATTTCTGCTGGAAGAAGATTTTACATTCTCGGATGGCGAAAAAGAAACCCGGACCTGGGCGCTGGAGTTCGCCGGCGATGGCAGCTTTGTTGCAAGCTGCGCAGATACGCCATCTCCAGGTAAAGGCACTGTGCATGTTAATGGCAGCAGGCTATCCTATTCCATGAACCTGCGCGTTGGCACCTCCCGGATGCTCGTTTCATTCTCTGACCTGTTTCATCAGATCGACGAAAGTACAGTTCTCAACAGGGCACGGGTCAAGAAGTTTGGTATTCCGATCGGCCAGGTCATTATTGCTTTTCGAAAAGCCTGAGTGCAGTAACACCTATCGTTGCATGAACTTGCCAGACAGCCAGAAATAGAGCCGATATGGCAGGATCCGCAGCACTTTCATGGCAAGTGTCAGTTTCCAGGGAAAGACCACTTCAAATCTGTTTGTTGCAAGCCCGTCGATGATGTGGCGAGACGCTTCCTCAGGTGAGATGATGAAAGGCATGGGAAAGTCGTTTGTGTCTGTCATGGGAGTTTTGACAAAGCCTGGATTGATAACCTGGACAGTGATGCCATATTGCGCAGCGTCCGTGCGCAGGCTTTCTGCCATGGCAATCAAAGCTGCCTTGGTTGGCGCATAGGTAACTGCGCGCGGAATACCTCGATATCCAGCTACTGAAGCAATGGGGGCTATATGGCCTTTCTTGCGCGCGCGCATGGCAGGCAGCACCGCAGCAATCACATTGACAGCGCCTTCATAGTTCACGCGCATGGCCTTGATGGAATCGGCTGCGGTAAAATCACTGACATCACGGATGATCCAGACACCAGCTGCGATGACAACAAGGTCAATTGGACCAAGGTCTTCTGCGATGGAGGCCACAACGTTTTCCACATCCTCACCATTGGTGACATCGAGAGGATAATTGCGGATGTTTGGGTTGGTCGCCGCCAGAGCGTTCAACGCATCATGAGAGCGAGCCGACACTGCAACATTGCACCCGCTATCCGCGAGATCAATCGCCAATTGACGACCTATGCCTGAACTGGCACCCGTGATCCATACATTTGTCCATGCTGGTTTCATGGGTGCGAGACGTCAGATTCCGACGATCGGTTGCAATAGGCGCGGCACAATGCCCTTGAAGCGGGCAGGTGCTTGCGTTGCAATAAGGCAGATGCAGTCTTCGCCAGGCTCGATAATTGGCTGGTGTTCTACACCCTCGTCAATATCAGCCACATCTCCGACAGCAAAGAGGCCGATCTGGTCACGATAGGCACCGCGCAAGATCAAGGTGATTTCCTGGCCTGCGTGTCCGTGATCGGGCAATTTGTGACCTGGCTTAACCTTGAGCAGATAGAGGCTTGAACCATCATCATTACGCTCAACGACGTGAAGACCAACGCCGGGACTTACAGTTTTCCAATTGATGACATCAAGATTTTTACCGAGTACGCGCGCCACTGGAGTAGGTAGTGACGGGTCAATATCATCGGTTTGAGCAGCGGAAGGCTGTACCCAGTCGCTATTGTCAATGCGCTCGAGCACAGAGGT
>JBAUGO010000489.1:0-2942 GCA_049679775.1 Anderseniella sp. | reverse complement strand
GTCCAACTGTTGATACTGATGCAGTCCCCGCAATCCCTGCGGCGATAAATTGGCGACGTTTCATTTACCTATTTCTCCTGGTTTATATTATCTGTCAATTATACCGGGCAAATTGAGCCCGTGCTCGCGTGCGCAATCCAGCGCAATTTCGTAACCAGCATCCGCATGGCGCCAGACGCCGGAAGCCGGATCATTCCAAAGAACTCGTTCAATTCTTCTTGCGGCGGCCTCTGTTCCGTCAGCGCAAATCACCACACCGGAATGCTGGGAAAACCCCATGCCGACACCACCGCCATGGTGGATCGAGACCCAGGTCGCACCGGACGCCGTATTCACCAGCGCGTTGAGCAATGGCCAATCTGACACTGCATCGGAGCCGTCTTTCATGGCTTCAGTTTCGCGATTGGGCGAGGCGACAGAGCCGGAATCCAGATGATCACGCCCAATGACAACCGGCGCTTTCAATTCGCCTGAAGCAACCATTTCATTGAAAGCGAGACCGGCTTTATGGCGATCACCCAGACCGATCCAGCAAATACGTGCTGGAAGTCCCTGAAAGGCAATGCGTTCACGCGCCATATCAAGCCAGTTGTGAAGATGCTGATTTTCCGGGAACAGCTCTTTCATCTTTGCATCGGTTTTATAAATGTCTTCAGGGTCGCCCGACAAGGCGCACCAGCGGAACGGGCCTATACCGCGGCAGAACAGCGGGCGGATATAAGCTGGTACAAACCCCGGGAAAGCGAAGGCGTTTTCCAGTCCCTCTTCCTTGGCAACCTGGCGAATATTATTACCATAGTCGAGGGTGGGAACACCTGCGTTCCAGAAATCCACCATCGCCGCAACATGAATTTTCATTGAGGCCCGTGAGGCTTTTTCAACTGCCTTTGGATCGCTTTCACGCTTTTCGCGCCATTCAGCCATCGTCCAGCCCTGCGGCAGATAGCCATTGATCGGATCATGCGCGCTGGTCTGATCCGTGACGATATCTGGGCGAATGCCGCGCTTGAAAAGTTCTGGAAAAACGTCTGCCGCATTGCCGAGCAGGGCTATCGACTTGGCCTCACCCGCTTTTGTCCAGCGGTCTATCATCGCCAGAGCTTCATCGAGACTGTCGGTTTTTTCATCGACATATCGCGTGCGCAAGCGAAAATCGATGCTGTCTGGATTGCACTCGACAGCGAGGCAACAAGCGCCGGCCATCACCGCGGCCAATGGCTGGGTGCCACCCATGCCACCAAGACCGCCGGTCAAAATCCACTTGCCGGTAAGATTGCCGTTGTAGTGCTGGCGACCGGCTTCCACAAAGGTCTCATACGTACCTTGAACGATGCCCTGCGTACCGATGTAAATCCACGAGCCCGCAGTCATCTGGCCATACATGGCAAGGCCCTTCTTGTCGAGTTCATTGAAATGATCCCAATTGGCCCAGTGAGGAACAAGGTTTGAATTGGCGATGAGAACGCGCGGTGCATCAACATGCGTCCTGACAACTGCAACAGGCTTGCCGGACTGCACGACGAGTGTTTCGTCTTCATTGAGGGATTTCAGGCTGGCAACTATTATATCGAAGTCCTGCCATGTTCGGGCGGCGCGGCCAATGCCGCCATAAACCACCAATTCATGCGGATTTTCCGCGACATCTGGGTGTAGGTTGTTCATCAACATCCGCATCGGAGCTTCGGTTAGCCAGCTTTTGCAGGTGATTTCAGTGCCGGTTGGAGGGAAAACATCGCGCTGATTGTGCCGCGGATTAGTCGTTGAGTTTCTCATGTTATCCCTTCCATGGTCGCTCATAGCGTCATGTTTTACTGTGTTAGCTTTATGTTAGAAGGCAAACCTGCCGCATCCGATATTGCACCGTCCCTGACCAAACGTGAGATGGCTTCGATGTCTCCTGCCAGAAAGCGATCCTGCTTGATCGCAGGAACTTTCGTGCGGATGCAGGCAAGGGCAGATTGCAATCGGGGACTAGTCTTCAAGGGTGCCCGAAATTCTATGCCTTGTGCTGCACACAAATATTCAACGCCGATGATCACATTCAAATTGGCATTCATCCTCAACAATCGCCGCGCGCCATGGGCTGCCATGGAAACATGATCTTCCTGATTGGCAGAGGTCGGTGTTGAGTCTGTAGAACACGGGTTTGCCAGATGCTTGTTCTCGCTCATCAAGGCAGCGGTTGTAACTTCCGCAATCATGAGACCGGAGTTCAGCCCCGGCTCCGGAGTCAGGAATGGCGGCAAGTCGTGAGACAAGGTCGGATCAACCATCAAGGCCACACGGCGCTGGGCAATCGAACCAATTTCAGCGACAGCCAGGGCAATCTGATCGGCAGCAAAGGCAACCGGTTCAGCATGGAAATTACCACCGGAAACAATTTGCCCGGTTTCAACCAGCACCAGCGGATTGTCTGAAACAGCATTGGCTTCGATCTCCAGTGTCCGCCCGGCAAAATCTAGTAGGTCAAGTGCTGCTCCGGTCACTTGCGGTTGGCACCGAATGCAATAGGGGTCCTGGACACGGGTATCACCTTCGCGGTGGCTTTCGCGAATTTCAGAGCCTTCCATCAGCTCGCGCATTGCACGGGCAACATTGATTTGCCCCTGATGGCCACGAAGTGTGTGAATTTCATCGAGCAAGGGAGCTGTGGACCCCATGATCGCATCAGTGGAGAGTGAAGCCGATACCAGGCATTCCATTGCATTGCGCTTTGCCTCGAACAATCCAACCAAAGCCAAGGCCGTTGAAAACTGGGTTCCGTTGATGAGGCCCAGCCCTTCCTTGGGGCCCAAAGTCAGCGCAGCTAATCCAGCTTTCCTCAATGCCTCAGCAGAAGAAAGACGCTCGCCCTGATAATAGGCTTCACCTTCGCCAATCATGGCAGCTGCCATATGAGCAAGGGGGGCAAGATCACCGGAAGCCCCCACCGAGCCTTGTAC
>JBAUGO010000488.1:0-4072 GCA_049679775.1 Anderseniella sp. | reverse complement strand
ATGCTGGTGACAGACGGTGGGCAATTGATCCGCTGTCCCGTCAACGATATCCGAATTGCCGGACGCTCGACGCAAGGTGTCACTGTATTCCGCACAGCTGAGGATGAAAAGGTTGTGTCCGTCAGTCGCATCTCTGAAGATGAAGGCGACGCGGATGAAGACGGTTCCGGCGAGGGGATTGAAACACCCCAAACCGGAGATGACCCGAAGACCTGACGCTTATTCAGGGGTTTGAAAGTGCCTGTTCATCTCTTTTGCGAGTTGGCATAAATGACGCTTAGTCTCTACCTCACCTTTCTGGGTGCCACTTCATTGCTGTTCCTGACACCTGGACCGGCGATGTCACTGGTCCTGGCCAATTCGGCTGCTCATGGGTTACGTGCAGGGTTCATGACGGTGATGGGCAATGCCTTTGGGTTCGCTTTGCTGGTCACCATAGTTATCGCGGGCATGGTCTGGATCGTTGAGTTGATGGCGAACTGGTTTGAGTGGATCAAGCTGGCCGGTGCGGCCTATCTGATCTGGCTCGGCGTCAACCGAATTCGTCAAGGCTCCAGGCTGGACATGCCAGTTAATACGTCTCAGTCCGGATTTTTCCGGGATGGGCTTGTTGTGGCGGTGGCCAACCCGAAGG
Organism: Anderseniella sp.; assembly: GCA_049679775.1. Classification (GTDB taxonomy): domain Bacteria; phylum Pseudomonadota; class Alphaproteobacteria; order Rhizobiales; family Aestuariivirgaceae; genus Anderseniella. The sequence continues at coordinate 3,438 of JBAUGO010000488.1, read as the reverse complement.
TTCTGCTCTTTCTGGGGGCGTTCTTTCCACCTTTCATCAATCCGGCGGGCAACGTGAACTTGCAATTTGCCATACTGGGTTTGACGTTCGTGCTCTGCAGCATCCTGTCTGGTTTACTACTGGCTTTGGCTGGTTCACGGGCCAGACGATTTTTCGCTGGCTCCGGAGCAGGCTTGATAGAGCGTATTAGCGGTACAGCCTTGGTGGGAGCAGGGGTATGGCTGCTGGTTTCCCAAAGATCCTGATTGTTGCGTCCAACTCAGGTGCCCTGAACATGCTCAGCGGGTAGCGTTCTGTTGCAAGCTTCGTGTTTCTGGATTGTCTCGAATGCCAAAAGCACTTATGAGTTTGCATATGAAAAGCACCGGATTCTACCCTGGGAGTTTTGATCCCGTCACGTACGGCCACCTGGACGTGATAGCCCGGGCTGCGCGTTTTCTGGAGACACTTGTATTGGGCGTCGGGGTTCATCATGGCAAAACCCCGTTCCTGCCTACTGACGTGCGCCTCAAATTGCTCGAAGACGCCTGTCTTCCCGTCATGAACGCCACGGGATGCAAAATCACTATCACGACCTTTGACGGGCTGGCTGTACAAGCGGCGCGCAAGGTTGGTGCGAATGTGATCATCAGGGGTTTGCGCGATGCGTCCGATTTCGATTACGAGGTTCAGATGGGCCAAATGAACGCTGGCCTTGATCCTGACATAGAGACAGTGTTTTTAGCTGCCAGCCCGGCAACACGCATGATCGCATCATCCCTGGTCAAGCAGATTGCCAAGATGGGTGGAGATATAACAACCTTTGTTCCAAAGGATGTAAACACGGCAATCCTGAACTCACTTAAATCCAAATAAAACAATCTTCTGGAGTGAAAAATTGAGAAAAATTTCTGCAGCAACCCTGCTTGCCTTATCTGCTTTGGCAGCGTCTGTCATGCCTGCAAGTGCAGCGGATCAGGTTGTCATGGATTTGAAATGCGGACCGGTGGTCATTGACCTTCGCTCCGACATTGCCCCAAAGCACACGGCACAGATCAAAACGCTTGCGTCGCAAGGTTTCTATGACGGCATTATTTTTCATCGGGTAATTGATGGGTTCATGGCGCAAACCGGAGACCCGACCGGAACCGGTACCGGAAGTTCAAGCTTGCCGGACCTGCCTGCCGAATTTTCCCAGGTACCTTTTGAGCGTGGCACTGTCGGTATGGCGCGCTCCAGCAATCCAAACAGCGCCAATTCGCAGTTTTTCATCATGTTTGCACAAGGTGATTTCCTGAACGGGCAATATACCGTTATTGGCAATGTCAGCTCCGGAATGGAGTGCATCGACCAGATCAACAAGGGTGAGCCACCAGCAAACCCGGACAAGATCATCAAGATGTCGGTGAATTAATCCGAACTATTTATAAAACCACAACAAGGAGAGACTTGTGGCAGACCTCGACCCTGAAAATACCCTGGTAATGGATTCTACAAAAGGACGCGTCGTTATCCGGCTGCGGCCAGATCTGGCACCAGGCCATGTCAATCATATCAAGGAACTCACTCGCGAAGGCTTTTATGATGGAACACCGTTTCATCGCGTGATTGATGGTTTCATGGCGCAAGGTGGCGATCCTACGGGCACCGGCACGGGTGGTTCAAGCAAGCCAAACCTCAAGGCTGAATTTACCGATGCACCGCATAAGCGCGGCACCGCTTCAATGGCACGTTCGCAAATGCCAAACAGTGCAAACTCGCAGTTTTTCCTGTGCTTTGCTGATTGCTCCTTCCTTGATGGCCAATACACTGTCTGGGGTGAAGTGGTTGAAGGCATGGAAAATGTAGACAAGTTTTCCCGCGGTGAACCTGTTCCAAACCCTGATCGCATTGAAAAGATGCAGGTCATGGCTGACATCAAATAACGTGTTTGATCCGGCGGCGGCATGAAAGTTGATCTGTTTGACTTCGATCTGCCGCCGGATCTCATTGCGCTACGTCCGAGTTCGCCTCGTGACAGCTCTCGCCTTCTGATCGTTCATGGCAACGGCAATCTGGCTGACAAATCATTTTCAAATCTGGCTGAGTTTCTGAACCCGGGTGATGTGTTGGTCTTCAACAACACCCGCGTTATACCAGCCAGGTTGACTGGCAGGCGTGTTGGCCGTGGCAGCACGCAACCGCAGATCGAAATTACCTTGCACCTGAGATCATCTGATGATGAATGGCTGGCGTTTGCCAAACCAGGCCGCAAGCTGGAAGTCGGTGACAATATCGTTCTTTCTGACGGCTTTGATGCGCAAGTTTGTGCCAAGAATGAAGGCGGTGAAATTGGGCTCAGATTCAACCGTTCAGGTGCGGATCTGGATGCTGCCATCGCGGTTCATGGTGTCATGCCGTTGCCTCCCTATATCGCCTCAAGGCGCCAGACCGATGAACAGGATAACTCTGATTATCAAACCATGTTTGCAGCTCATGATGGTGCGGTTGCGGCACCAACTGCATCTTTGCATTTCACACCGAACATGATGGCAGGCCTGAATGCGCGTGGCATTGGGGCGGAATTCATTACCTTACATGTGGGAGCCGGAACGTTTTTGCCGGTCAAGGCAGATGACACAGAAAACCACAAGATGCACTCCGAGTGGGGGCAAGTGCCAGATGAGGTCGCTCAGCGATTGATGGCAGCACGCGCGGCTGGTGGGCGGATCATCGCGGTTGGGACAACTGCATTGCGAGTGCTGGAGACCGCTGCGGAAAATGATGGAACCTTGAAAGGATGGTCGGGGTTGACGGATATTTTCATCACACCTGGTTACAGGTTTCGAATTGTGGACGGCCTCATGACGAATTTTCACTTACCCAAATCGACACTGTTCATGCTGGTCAGTGCCTTTGCCGGACTGGATACAATGAAAGGTGCATATAGGCATGCCATTGAAAATCGTTACCGGTTCTATTCCTATGGCGACTCAAGCCTGCTATGGCCTCAAGCGAAATGACTGATGTATTTTCATTTACGCTTCACAAAACCGACGGCAAGGCTCGCCGTGGCACTGTGCATACCTTGCATGGTGATATTCGCACGCCAGCATTCATGCCTGTGGGTACGGCGGGTACGGTCAAGGCGCTTTACATGGAGCAGGTCAAGGAGGCCGGGGCAGACATTATCCTTGGCAATGTCTATCACCTGATGTTGCGTCCAGGCGCTGAGCGGGTTGAACGGCTTGGCGGCTTGCATGGCATGACCGGATGGAAAGGTCCTATCCTGACGGATTCAGGTGGGTTTCAGGTCATGTCACTGGCGCAATTACGAAAGCTCGATGAGAATGGTGTGATGTTCCAGTCGCATATTGACGGTACGCATCATAATTTAACACCTGAACGATCGATGGAAATCCAGCGCTTACTTGGATCAACTATCCAGATGCAGTTGGACGAATGCGTCGCATATCCCCA
>JBAUGO010000487.1:0-2011 GCA_049679775.1 Anderseniella sp. | reverse complement strand
GACAACCCCTATCGTGACCCCGTCCCCACCTTGCAGATCCTCTATTGCCTCGAGAACTCTGCACAAGGCGGTGAGAATATGGTCGTCGACGGTTTCGCTGCGGCACTTCGGCTCAAGGCTGAAAACCCGACATGGTTCGACGTGCTGACCAGATACTGCGCCAACTTTGAATATGCCGGCGAAAAGGGCGTGCGGCTGACATCGCGACGGCCAATGATTGAGCTTGCTCCAGATGGTGAGCTGGTTGCGGTGCGCTTCAATAACCGCTCGACTGCTGCCATCACCGATGTGCCGTTCGAACATATGGAAACCTATTATGCCGCCTATCGCCGCCTTGCTGACATCATTGATGACGAGGCAATGGAGGTGACCTTCAAGCTGTCGCCGGGTGAGTGTTTCATTGTTGACAACACCCGTGTGCTGCATGCGCGCAAAGGTTACTCTGGCTCCGGCACTCGCTGGCTGCAAGGCTGCTACGCCGACAAGGACGGGCTGCTGTCAAAGCTGTCGGTGCTTGAGGCCGCGACATTGGAGGCAGCGCAATGACGAGGCCCGATCCGGTCAATCTCGACTCATCAACCATCGTAGCCTTCATTGCGGACATCTTCGAACGCCGTGGCGGGGAAGAATATCTCGGTGAGCCGGTCACCATGGCAGAGCACATGCTGCAAGGTGCCCACTTCGCCGAGAAAGCAGGCGAGCGAGAGGAGATCATTGTGGCGGCGCTGCTACATGACATTGGCCACTTCACCTCAGAGTTCGGCACATTCTCGATGAATGACACTGAGGACCGCTTTCACGAGGAAGCAGGCGCTGAGGTGCTGGAGCGGTTCTTCCCGTCCATCGTAACCGATTGCGTTCGCCATCACGTGGCAGCCAAGCGATATCTTTGCGCCACACGACCAGAGTATTTCAGAAGACTTTCAGTGGCTTCGGTGCATTCCCTCAACCTGCAGGGCGGGCCAATGAACGCTGATGAAGTGATCCAATTCGAGCGCAATCCGAACATCAAGGATATCGTCAAAGTGCGCCATTATGATGAAGCCGGAAAGGAACCTAACCTGGCCACGAAGCCGTTTAGCCACTATGCACCGATGGTGCAGCGAGTAGTGGACGCTCATTGCGGAGGTCGCTCATGAATACACCTGTCTACATCTTCGAGGCCAGCAGCAAGCCCTCCCTGCCCTGGCACGAGGTGCCGCTCATCCGCGCAACGCAAGACAGCGTGAAAGGATATGGCTGCCTGGTTGACGATCCCGAAGGCTTCGAGATCGAGATCACCCGCTGGCCTCAGCAAGGTTGGCGCCCCATCGACGAGGGCACTGGCGATGAGGGTGGTTCGGTGGAAGGCACGTTCAAGTGCAACTGGCGTGGTGACGTTCTGTACGGCGAGAACGAAGCTGTCAAAGGTTATTATGTGCTGGGTTGGTCCGCCGACCCGCAAAAGGCCAGCACAGAGCGCCAGACGGCGGCACGCGACCAGGTTCTACTATGGCACATGAACTATCACCCCGACGGCGGGCAGCTTTTCTTCCCGCTGGACCGCAAGCCCTTCATAGTGCCGGTCGCGTTGCCAGGTGACAACCTATCGCCAGACAAGGTGATCGCATTCTGGTGTGACGGCACACGCGGGCTCTACATCCATGCAGGGATCTGGCACGAAGGCATCTTCCCGGTTGAAGACGAGCAACGCTTTCTCGACAGGCAGGGCCGTGTGCACGCGCGCGTCAGCTCTGACATCGGCAAGGAATTCGGCGTGTATCTTTCCTGCCCGTTGCGTGCGGACAAGGTAAAAGAGCTCTAACCGGAATCATGCCCCTTTACTGGTCAGACTTTTGGGCACCCTCTTTTCGAGCCTGATCTTAATTGCGCTCGCGACAGCCATTGCACAGGCTGAAACCCCAATGGAGCGCGGTCGATAACTGGCTATGAAACCGTTAAACCACTCTGCGCTGTTGGTGCAACGGGTGGTGGACACCCATTGCGGGCGGTAATTTTTGGTCTGACGGCC
>JBAUGO010000486.1:0-2178 GCA_049679775.1 Anderseniella sp. | reverse complement strand
GATCAGGTTTGCGACCGGCACGCGGCAATTGTCGAAGTTGACCTGTGCCGTTGGCTGGGAATGCCAGCCAAGTTTCTTTTCATTGGCACCAAAACTCAGGCCTTCGGTGCCATTTTCAATCATGATGCAGGAAATGCCGGCAGGACTGTCATCACCCGTTCGCACCATGGTGAGGTAAAGGTCATTTGCACCAGCACCAGAAATGAACGCCTTTGAGCCATTGAGGACATAATGATCACCATCGCGCACCGCCCTGGTGCGCAACGCTGCAGCATCCGAGCCGGAATTGGGCTCTGTCAGGCAGTAGGACGAAATCTTGTTCATGGCTGTCATGTCCGGCAGGAAGCGCTGGCGCTGTTCTTCATTGCCATAGCTATCCACCATCCAGGCTGACATGTTGTGAATGGAAATAAACGCCGCCGTTGACGGACACGCTTTCGACAGTTCCTCAAATATCAGCACTGAATCCAGCCGCGACAGGTTTGAGCCGCCCACATCGTCTTTCACGTAGAGGCCACCAAACCCAAGTTGCGCCGTCGCCACGATGGTGTCGCGTGGAAAAATCAATTCGGCATCCCATCTGGCAGCATGCGGTGCCATCTCAGCCGCGGCAAAAGATGCGGCAAGATCCCTGATTGCGCGTTGTTCTTCGGTCAGTTCAAAGTCCATGACCAGACAGCCTCCATGACGTGTACTATTGTCATCAGTGATAGTGCGCCATTGACCAAACCGTCAACAAGGCTTGGCGACTGACAAACACTGGTGCATAGTCGAAATGCACAAATAGATCAGAGCTTACGAGTATATGACAAACCATCGCCCCAAACCCTCCAGCAATACAACAAACCCCGGCAATGACGGCACTGCCGGTGCCGGATATCCATCGATCAGACCCAGGCGCACAAGGCAAGCAGACTGGTCGCGCAGGCTGGTGCGCCAGACTGTCCTGACGCCGGATGACTTCATATGGCCGATCTTCGTCATGCCCGGCAAAGGCGAGCGCGAACACGTGGCTTCCATGCCCGGCGTTGAGCGGCTCAGCATTGATCTTGCTGTTGATGCGGCAAGGCAAGCGCGCGACCTTGGCATTCCTGTCATTGCCGTTTTCCCCAACACGCCGGCTGACAAGCGGACGGCTGATGCTCGTGAAGCGCTCAACAAAAGCAACCTTGTGTGTAGCGCGGTTCGCGCCATCAAAGATGCTGTCCCTGAAATCGGCATCATGACGGATGTGGCGCTTGATCCCTATACCAACCACGGCCATGACGGGTTGTTGCAGGACGGCCGCATCCTGAATGATGAGACCGTTGAAATCCTTGTGAGCCAGGCATTGTGTCAGGCAGAAGCCGGATGTGACATTATCGGGCCCTCTGACATGATGGACGGTCGAGTAGGCGCGATCAGGTCCGCACTGGAAAGTGCCGGGTTGCAGGACGTGATGATCATGGCCTACACGGCAAAATATGCCTCAGCGTTTTATGGTCCTTTCCGGGACGCGGTTGGCTCATCCGGCACACTGACCGGAGACAAGAAAACCTACCAGATGGACTTTGCCAATATTGACGAATGCCTGCGCGAGGCTGAACTTGATATTGCCGAAGGTGCGGACATGATCATGGTCAAACCGGGCATGCCCTATCTCGATGTCGTCACACGCTTGAAACAGACCTTTGGGATGCCGACATACGCCTATCAGGTATCTGGTGAGTATGCCATGCTGATGGCCGCCATCCAGAACGGCTGGCTGGATGGCGAGCGAGTTGTCCTGGAGGCGCTGCACTCTTTCAAGCGCGCAGGCGCCGACGGTATCCTGACCTACTTTGCCAGGGATATGGCTCGCAAACTGAATGGCTGACGCGATTATTGGAGCTTTCCTAGTTCCAATGATGCGCGGCGAGTTATTTTTTCTTGTCGAGAAGTGCAATCAGGCTGGATGTATCCCAACGCCCGCCGCCCATTGACTGAACCTGAGAGTAAAACTGATCCACAAGAGCAGCGATTGGCAACTGTGACTTGTTGTTGCGCGCTTCATCGAGGCAGATGCCCAGATCCTTGCGCATCCAGTCCACAGCAAAGCCGAACTCAAACTCGCCCTTGATCATGGTCTTGTAGCGATTTTCCATCTGCCAACTGCCAGCTGCACCTTTCGAGATGACATCAACCACGGCTTCCATGTCC
>JBAUGO010000485.1:0-1728 GCA_049679775.1 Anderseniella sp. | reverse complement strand
ATTCCGGCAAAACGGCACCCTGCGCCGCAATGGCATGATAAGCAGTTGCAGCAAGCGCCAGTAAGGTTGCCTCTTCTCCAAGGCCATCGGCCACCCGCACAACACGGGAAGCAGGCGTGATTACCCGAGAAGCTGCGCCACCAAACAACCCCTTGATGTCACCAAAACAGCGTGCACCAGGCACAAATACCCGATCACCTTCCTTCAAATCGAAATCTGGATCGCCCTTGCTGACCCGACCAACACATTCATAACCGGGAACCAGCGGGTAGCCCATGCCCGGAAACTGCGGCATAGCACCAGTATAAAGAAGGCGTTCGGTTCCCGTGCTGATGCCCGACCACTCGACATCAACAACCACATCACCATCATGTGGAGCCGCAAGCAAAACCGGACGTACATCCAATTTTTCTGGCGCTTCCAGCACAACGGCAAGCGGTTTCATTCCAGGCATTTCCAACCCCTGTAATTATCACCTGATAGGTGTCAATTTATTGAATGTAAGTTTATATTGACAACATAATATGTCAATTAAAATAAACATCATTTGTGAAACTGTTGATGAACTCAGTCGCTGGCAGCAACAATCTGGGTAATTACCGGTGTATTGGTCGGAATTAATCGAGTACTGGCAAAGCCGGCACGCATCGCCATGTCCCGAATCTCATGAGGCGTGCGCACCCGGCCCTTGCCCATTGCCAGCATGTAGAAACCAAAATAAATGTCACCCACAGCCGCGGACTCACGCAAACCGGCCATCGGCTCCGCTATAATAAGGGTTGCCCCCTGCTTGAGGGAGCGGCGAATATTGCATAATAAGGCAAACGCTTCTGTATCATCGTGATCGTGAAGCACGCGGACCAGGGACACCAGATCAGGCCCCATCGGTAGTTGATCGGTAAAGAAGTCTCCACCAAAAGCCTCGAACCTATCGCCAAGACCAGAGGTCGAAATCAACGCACTGGCACGCTCCACAACGGCCGGAAGATCAAACACCGAAATTTTCAGCTTAGGGACACTATGTCCGGCAGCAGTAACGAATGCGCCCTGCCCACCCCCTACATCCAGCAACCAATTGTGCTTGTTGACCGGATAAGCAGACAGAATTTCCGCCGCAACCATGCGTTGTGATTCAGCCATCAGGATTGAGTATTGGCGAACTTCGCTCTCATCCAGTTCATTGGCCGACTCGTTACCCGAATATGCCCAATAACGTCGCAATTCAGTGCTGCTTGCAGTAGCTTTCAGCAAGCTGACTGGATCTGCCAAGTCACGATAAAATATCGCATTGTGCTCAATCATCGCGAGGATACCAGGATCTCCAACAATCGCTGGCCCCAATGCTCCCAAGCCATAGAGGCCGCGTGCACGTTTGCTGACCAGCTTCAGAGCACAAGCTGCGGCTAACAAACGGTCCAGACCATCGGCAGGCAGCCGGGTCTCCTCCATCAGATCTGAATGACTGCGAGCGCCATCAGCCAGGGCGTCAAGCAGCCCACAACGTACGCAAGCCAGTAAGGTCTGAGTTTTCACAAACCCTGAACAGATATCGAAAAGCTCGGCAGACTGGCGTCGCGCAACAGGCCGGGTTACAGGGAAACGGGCGGCCCATTGCCGAAAATTAACCCTCATCACCATCCGGTTGCGCCAGTCCAGGAACCGATCCAGCATCGTCATGACAGCACCACCCTCATGCGACGGCGTAATCGGTGGTATCGAACTGGCCTG
>JBAUGO010000484.1:0-5650 GCA_049679775.1 Anderseniella sp. | reverse complement strand
ACGCGGGTATCGGCAACTTCCTTGATCTGTGCAGTGAAGAACCCGATTTCACCGGGGCCAAGGTCTGCCACCATTTCCTGTTTGGGCCGGAACACGCCAACACGGTCCACCAGATAATTGGCATCGGTAGACATCAGCTTGATGCGCATTCCCTTTTTCATGCGCCCGTCAATGATACGCACCAGCACAACGACACCGAGATAGGCGTCGTACCAGCTATCCACCAGCAGCGCTTTCAAAGGTTTGTTGGCATCGCCGCCGGGTGCGGGCAGTTTGTGCACGATTGCCTCAAGCACCTCCTTGATGCCAATGCCGGTCTTGGCAGAGATTTCCAGTGCTTCCGATGCATCAAGTCCGATCACGTCCTCGATCTGCTGACGCACCCTGTCCGGTTCGGCAGCAGGCAGGTCAACCTTGTTGAGAACGGGCACGATCTCATGATTGTTGTCGATTGCCTGATAGACGTTTGCCAGGGTCTGCGCTTCCACGCCTTGTGCCGCATCCACTACCAGAAGCGAGCCTTCCACGGCGGCCAGTGAACGGTTCACTTCATAGGCAAAGTCAACGTGGCCAGGAGTGTCGATCAGGTTAAGCTCGTAAGTCTCGCCATTATCAGCGGTATAGTCGAGGCGAACAGTTTGCGCCTTGACGGTAATACCGCGTTCACGCTCCACATCCATGCTGTCCAGCACCTGCTCTTTCATCTCGCGGGCCGTCAAGCCACCGCACAGCTGGATCAGCCGGTCAGCCAGTGTCGACTTGCCGTGGTCAATGTGCGCAACAATGGAGAAATTGCGAATGTGTGATGTGTCTGTCATGGAAGCGGTGTTTGGCAGTAGTGCGAGGCTCCGTCAAGCGGTCAAATTGCCCTGTTTCAGGGGTGGACTGTAATCTGGAATTATTCTAAAAACGTAATTCCAATATAATTGACATTATAAAAACCAACCAGGCCTACTCCCCGTGAAATTGTTCTCCGATCTTACTGAAAAGGAAATTATCGCCCTCGCCATTTCAAGCGAGGACGATGACGCGCGTACCTACATGTCGTTTGCGAATTCGCTTCAGGAGCAGTATCCGGCGTCTGCGCGTGTTTTCATCGAGATGGCTGAGGAAGAGCACGAGCATCGCCGCCGCCTGACTGAAATGTTCCAGAAAAAATTCGGTGATTTTATCCCGCTCATCCGCAGGTCCGACGTGGCAGGTTTTGTCAAACACAAGCCCGCCTGGCTGATGAAACAGCTATCACTTGATACTGTACGCCAACGGGTTGAAGTGATGGAGCTGGAAAACTATCGCTTTTACAAGCAAGCATCGGAAAAGGCGTCTGATGATGATGTCAGGAAGCTGCTTCTTGATCTGGCCGAAGAGGAAAAGGGTCACGAGTCTTTAGCGGCCAAGTTAACCGAAAAACACCTTGATGCTGATACGAAGCTCGATGAACAGGACGCTGAAAAGCAACTGTTTCTGTTGCAGATCGTTCAGCCAGGTTTGCTTGGTTTGATGGATGGGTCAGTATCAACGCTGGCGCCATTGTTCGCGGCTGCCTTTGCAACGCATGATACGTGGCAGACATTTCTGGTTGGCACGGCAGCGTCCATTGGAGCAGGTATTTCCATGGGCTTTGCGGAGGCCTTGTCTGATGATGGTGAACTGACTGGTCGCGGCCACCCCTGGATAAGGGGATCAGCTGCGGGCATCATGACCGCTATTGGTGGACTGGGACACACGCTGCCCTATCTGATCAATGATTTCTGGACGGCAACCATTCTGGCGGTGATTATTGTGTTCATCGAACTGTGGGCGATCTCCTATATCCGTTACAAGTACATGGATACGCCGTTCCTGCGCGCGGCCTTCCAGATAGCGGTTGGCGGCTTCATCGTGTTTTTGGCAGGCATATGGATCGGCAGTCATTAGCTGGGTGAAATTACCTGAGGCCGATTTTTCCCAGTGCTGGCAGCTTGATGGCAAGGTCATCAAAGTCCACACCAATTGTAGTGCCCAGAAAGTGCAGCTCAACGCCTTCACGCATGGCAACACCTGCACCGATATAGCCACCCCATGACACCTGGTATCCGGTGCCGGACGGCATGCTCGCATGACGCAAACCTGGCCCAAGCCAGTCCTTGCCCACGCCAACGGCGTCAAGTTCGGCACCAAGCTCCGGCACCTGACGAGCGATTGTGGCGACAAAGGTGTTTGAGTTGGGGCCAGGCCAGACAACATAGTCACCGGGTATCGACCATTTGTAGGCCTCTATCGCGGCATGAAGTTTTGGAAGTGCAACTTCTGCTTCAAGGCCACGCAACTGGTGCACGATAACGGGAACGGATGAATACCAGTGTCCATCTGGATCATAGGCATTACGCCTCACGGGTGTTCCCCAACCGACCACTTCAAACCGCTCATAGGCAGAAGCCCCTTTCGGTTTCAACACGATCCAGTGGTGGACGGCAAAGATGCCTTTCCATCGCCCTGACCGGGCAGCCATGACATAGACAGCAGCAGGCTGATCATCACTGGCGGCAGGCAGGATACCGGCTGATGACCAGTTCGCAGACCTCCAGCCCGTTGCCCAACCTTTAGAATAGGACAAGGCAGCGCCCACAGCGATTGGCAGCATGATGAGCAGGACCGATATGGCTAGCAGGAATTTGAAAAGTCGCCGTAACATGGCCAATACTTGAACCTGAAAACATGGCTCAACTTTGACGTGATTTATACGCCCAAATAACGATGCTGCACGTCTTCATTTTTGCGCAACTCGGCAGAACTGCCACTCCAGACGACCTGGCCCTTCTCAACGATGAAGTGCCTGTCGGCCAGCTTCAACAGGTCTTTCAGGTTCTTGTCGACCACCAATATGGACAGCCCGCTCTTGCGGATATCTGCCAGAGCGGCCCAGATCTTGTCGCGGATAAGAGGAGCCAGACCTTCGGTCGCCTCATCGAGAACCAGCAAGCGCGGGTTGGTCATCAAGGCGCGGCCCACAGCCAGCATTTGTTGTTCACCACCCGACAGAAGGTTGCCCATGGATGAGGCGCGCCCTTGCAGTTCGGGAAACAATGCGTAGACCTTGTCAATTGTCCAGGGATTGGGCTGTTTCTGGTGATTGGAAGCCGTAGCGATCAGGTTTTCACGTACTGACAGGTTGGGGAATATCTGACGGCCTTCAGGCACAAGCCCAATGCCAAGGTTCGCTGTTTTGAAGGAAGCCAGTTTCGACACTTCCTGCCCGGCAAACCGGATCGAACCCGCGCTTGGTTTCACGATACCAAGGATGGAATTGATGGTTGTTGTCTTACCCATGCCATTGCGGCCCATGAGCGTTACAACTTCGCCGGCCTGTACATCAAAGTCCATGCCGAAAAGTGCCTGACTGGTACCATAACGGGCTTCAAGGCCTGATACTTCCAGCATTGCTCAGTCCTCCCCCAGATAGGCATCACGTACTGCCTTGTTCTTGCGAATGTCTGTCGGTTTGCCAGTAGCAATGATGCGCCCATAGACCAGTACCGAGATCCGGTCGGCCAGCGCAAACACCGCATCCATGTCGTGCTCAACCAGCAAGATGGTCTTGTCACCTTTCAGGGATTTGAGAATTTCGATCATGGCAGCGCTTTCTTCAACGCCCATGCCTGCCATTGGCTCATCCAGCAGGAGGAATGAAGGTCTGGTCGCCAGCGCCATCGCAATTTCAAGTTGGCGGCGTTCCCCGTGTGACATGGCCGAGGCAATTGTACCGGCGCGACCGGCAAGCCCCACGACTTCAAGGATGTCCATGGCTGGTTTGCGCAAGCTGGCCTGCGTCGCGGCATGGTCCCAGAACCGGAATGAGTGACCATCATGTGCCTGTACCGCCAGTGATACATTGTCGATGACGCTCATGTTCATGAACACAGACGTGATCTGAAACGACCGCGCCAGTCCGTAATGAGAACGACGGTGCATCGGTACGGACGTGATATCTTGAGCATTGAAAACAATGCTTCCATGATCAGGCGCAAGGTCGCCGGACAATTGCGCAATCAGGGTTGTCTTGCCAGCGCCGTTGGGGCCTATGATGGCGTGAAGTTCGCCCTTTTCAATGGAAAGTGTCACATTGTCGGTCGCGGTAACGCCGCCGAACGACTTGCGCAAACCCTGTATGTCAAGCATCGCCTCAGCCACGGTTCCAGCCCCGCTGGATCAGGCCGTTGAGCCCGCCCTTTATGAACAGTACCATCAAGATCAGCATGATCCCGAAAGGCAGCGCCCAATAGGTTGTGAAGGTCGACATGATCTCTTCAATGCCAATGAAGGCAACGGCACCAAACACGGGCCCAAACAAGGTACCTGTCCCGCCCAGGATCACCATGAACATAAGCTCGCCGGAGCGTGACCAGCTCATCATGTCAGGCGAGATAAAGCTTTGAAAATTTCCAAGTAACGCGCCTGCAAGACCGCACATGGCCCCGGCAATGACATAGGCTGTGAGCTTGTAGGCATAGGTATTGTAGCCCAGGGCCTTCATGCGCGCTTCATTGGAGTTGCAGCCGCGTACCACCATACCAAAGCGTGAGTTCACGATCCGGTAGACCAGATAGACAGTGCCAATCAGGATTGCATAGGTCAGCAGGAACAAGACCACCTTGTTTTCAAGATTGATGATGTTCAACACAGACCGATTGTAGATCGTCAGACCATCATCACCACCATATTCTTCAAGAGAAAGGAAGAAATAATAACCCATTTGCGCAAAGGCCATGGTGATCATGATGAAATAGACCCCCTTGGTGCGCAGCGAGATCGCTCCGGTAATCAATGCAAACAGCGCTGAGGCGAGCATCGCCAGTGGAAAGTGCAACCAACCGGATTCATAGCCATAATAGGCAGGGATGCCGACGCAATATGCTCCAATGCCGATGAATGCTGCATGGCCAAACGAGATCATGCCGCCAAACCCCAGGATCATGTTCAGGCTGACCGCAGCAATGGCCAGACAGATGATGCGAGTGGCAAAATCCAGATAGAACCGATTGTCGGTGTAATAGGCCAGCAACGGAACAATCAACAGCAACGCCATGAAGACAAGAGTGATCACCTTGCCACTGGGCGAGCCGAACAGCCCGGGTGGACGCAAATGATCGCTGATGTTTGCAGTCATATCGCTCATTATCTTACCTTCGGCGGGAACAGGCCTTGTGGGCGGAATGCCAGAACTGCCGCCATGATGATATAGATCAGCATTGACGATATGGCAGGGCCCGCAGTTTCAGCGGCGTTCACGGGAATGAAAAGTTTAAGGATATCATCGAGAAATGACCGGCCAAGCGTGTCTATGAGACCAATGATCAAGGCTGCAATAAAGGCACCTTTCATGGAGCCAATACCACCAACGATGATCACCACGAACGCCGTAATGATGATGTCATTGCCCATACCGATACTGGCTTCGGTTATCGGAGCTATCAACATGCCAGCGATGCCAGCAAGTGCTGCACCAAGTGCAAACACGGCACTGAACAGTGTTTTGATGTCTATGCCAAGCGCCGACACCATGGTGCGGTTGGATGCGCCAGCGCGAATGAGCATGCCCAGACGTGTGTGGGTGATGAGGGCGTAAAGTCCGGCTGCTATGGCAAGTCCTGTGCCTATGATGACAAGCCGG
>JBAUGO010000483.1:0-2875 GCA_049679775.1 Anderseniella sp. | reverse complement strand
CACCTGAGCAACCAACCGAACGCACGTTTTCTGTGGTGCGCAAGCCCAACCCCCAGGCTCAGCAAAAATCATCCAACGGAAATGGCCACATCAGCATGAACCGCCCGGTTGCGGCCAATCAGTCGCAACACTCAGGCAAGGCAACGCCTTCCGCACCGGAAGCAAAGTCCAACAAACGGATCATTGTCATCCGCAGACCGGCTGATGATAACAGCAGTATACCGATGGCAAACGGCGACACAAACCACCACCCTTGCGGACCTTCAGCAGCCTGACGGGCTTGGCGAACTGGACGTGTCCGGTTTAGCGGGTTCAGTTTGGTTTGGGTTGGTTAGGGTTGGGTTCGGAGTCCAATTGGGACTTTGAAATAATCCAATTACTCAGTTTGCTGGACCATCTGAATGTCACAACAAAATCATTGGTTTATTACTTGAAACGCATATTCATGTCGCAATAACCTATGCTAAAGTATATTCTTTTGGTAATCATGCCTGATGACAAACAGGCGTGGGAAAATACAAAAAATGGCTGAAAGTGATCGCGACGAACCCCTTAGCAGGGATTGGAACTATTTCCCGCAACTACCGCTTGCCAATCCTTCCATATTTCAATGGCCACCTAAGCCAAAATTTCTACTGCAATGGCTGCTTCATAATTGGCTGACTCTCTCTGAAAGAGTTCTGATGGTGATACTCGCCATTATATTGTGGATATACGCCTATCCTTCGCTAGAAGCCGCAAAGTCTTTGACCTTTGGCTGGATTTTCCAAACGTGGGCGATCAACATGGCCCTTATGATCGTCATCGCAGGCAGTCTACATTGGTATTTTTACATCAAGAAAGGACAGGGCAAGCGCCTCAAATTCGATCGACGGGAGCTGGCGAAAGGCAATCGTCTGTGGCGTTTTGCCGATCAAGTGCATGACAATATTTTCTGGTCGCTTACGAGCGGAGTTGCTCAGCTTACCGCATTCCAGACATTGATAATGTGGATGATGGCCAATGGTTACGTACCAATTCTCTCCATCACAGAAAATCCTATCTGGTTTGTGCTAGCCTTTATGCTATTGCCAATTTGGTCAGCGTTCCATTTTTACTGGGTGCACCGACTGTTGCATGTACCTTTCATATACAAGCACGTACATTCACTGCACCATCGAAACGTAAATATCGGCCCATGGTCGGGCATTGCCATGCACCCAGTGGAGCACCTACTCTATTTTTCATCCTTGATGATCCATTTGATAATTCCAACCCATCCAATTCACCTGATCTTCCATGTGATTTATGAAGGCCCAGGTGCTGCAATGTCGCACACCGGATATGAGGATTTGCTGATAAAAAATAAACGTCGTTTGGCGCTCGGTACCTTTTACCACCAATTGCACCATCGGTATTATGAATGTAATTACGGCAACCAGGAAATGCCTTGGGACAGATGGTTCGGGACATTTCATGATGGCACCGATGAAGGAACTGCCGCAACAAAGGAACGCCGCAGACAAATGTACCTTAAGGTTAACAGCTGATTATGGTTCAATACCAAAGTGAACAATCAATGCGCAACTTTATGGTGGAAACCTGAATAATGATCTTGTGATCAATTAGCAGAAATTTATTTGTCTCTGGAAATACGAAGTGGATTGTGATGGGGAATAAACGGTAGCTCCGTCCGCACAGAGGTCATGAGGGCACTGCCCGTTTGAAGGTTCAAAGCATTGACTTCATACCACCAGTCCAAAGCCTAATTCAGAATATCGCGCATGAGGGCTGCGTCGGCATTGCCGCCTGAAAGCGTTGCGGCAACGGTTTTGCCCGTGCAGTCGATTTTGCCGGACAGGATGGCAGCAAGTGCAACCGCACCACCTGGTTCCACAACCAGCTTCAAGGTCTCGAAGGCAAAGCGTACGGCTGCGCGCACCTCATCATCTGAAACAGCAAAGCCTCCAGCAAGGCGCGGTTGATTGACTGAAAAAGTCAGCTCACCCGGCATGGGCGTCACAATGGCATCGCAAATCGACATAGCCCCGCTTGCATTGGCCAGCCGCTCGCCAGCTACAATCGAGCGGCCATAGTCATCATAGCCTTCCGGTTCGCACGCATAAACAGCCGCATCAGGTGCGAGCTCACTCATCACCAGTGCAATGCCCGCAGTCAACCCGCCGCCGCCCGTACAAACAAGCATCGCATCCAGCTTCTCCCCACGCCCTTCAAGCTCGCGTACCACCTCTAGTCCCGCAGTTCCCTGGCCTGCAATTATCCACGGGTGCTCATATGGCGGCACCAGCATGGCATTGCGCTCAGCCGCAATTGCGCCACCAATGGCCTCTCGGTTTTCGGTAAATCGGTCATAGGTGACAATTTCGGCACCCAGCGCAATCGTGTTGCGCTTTTTGATCCCTGGTGCATCCTCCGGCATGACGATCAAGGCAGGCAAGCCCATCATGGCGGCAGCTGCAGCAACACCTTGGGCATGGTTGCCGGACGAGTATGCCACAACACCCCCTTCATTGGTTTCACGGTTCAACCTCGAGATAAAGTTCCACGCACCCCGAAATTTGAATGATCCGGTCTTCTGCAAACACTCCGGTTTGAGGTAAACGCGCCCGCCAACAAGCGTATCAAGTACATCGGAACGCACCAATGGAGTCTTGACGGCATAACCATCAAGCCTTTGAGATGCTTCAAGAATATCTGAAAATGCAGGGGCTTTATTATAAGTTTCCATCATATTTTTCACTCCCCATCTTGAACGCGATATTTGACGATACCATATCTTGCTCATCAGTTATCTAAAACCGGAGGGATTTACACACATGACTACGATAACACGTCGCAAGAGCCGTTGGACCCCACTTGGAGTTGCAGCAGTTGT
>JBAUGO010000482.1:0-2198 GCA_049679775.1 Anderseniella sp. | reverse complement strand
ATCATGGGCATTTTGCCGACTGTGGGCTCGATCAGTGGCGGCTCAATCCAGTTCAATGATCCCGATAAAGAGGATGGGACCATCAACATCCATGAGTTGATGCCGTCTGGCCCGGAAATGCGTGCGCTGCGTGGCGGGCGTATAGCCATGATCTTTCAGGAGCCAATGACATCCTTGTCGCCGTTGCACACAATAGGCAACCAGATCCAGGAAGCACTGCTGCTGCATCAACCCATTGACAAGAAACAGGCACGATCCAAAACCGAGGAAATGCTTGATCTGGTCGGGTTTCCCAATCCCGGCCGGGCATATGATATGTATTCGTTTGAGTTGTCAGGTGGTTTGCGCCAGCGAGCCATGATTGCAATGGCCCTGATCTGCAAGCCTGCTCTTTTGATAGCTGATGAGCCAACAACTGCACTGGACGTGACCATTCAGGCGCAAATCCTGAAACTGCTGAAAGACCTGCAGGCGCGCTTCAACATGGCGATCCTCCTGATTACGCATGATCTGGGCGTGGTGGCCAACATGGCTGACGAGGTTGTCGTCATCTATCATGGCAAGGTTGTGGAGGCAGGAAGTGTTGAGCATATTTTCCGCTCGCCGACACACCCCTATCTCAAAGCCTTGATGAATGCGGTGCCGCATTTCGATATGAAACGTGGTGAGCGTTTGACCGCCTTGCGTGATGTGAAGGTGGATGCAGCCAACCTTTTGGGTGGGGATAAAAAGCGTGACGAGGTTTCCGACAAGGGCAAGCCTGAGAATACCGTGCCGCTTCTGTCGATCCAGAATTTGCGCAAACATTTTGTGACCCGCAATTCCAGCTGGTTTTCATCCAGCGAGGAGAACACGATCAAGGCTGTGGACGGCGTGAGCCTGGATATCAGGCAAGGCGAGTGCCTTGGGCTTGTCGGTGAGTCAGGTTGCGGCAAGACAACAGTGTCAAAGCTGTTAATGCGCGCGGTGACGCCCGATTCAGGCAAGATCATTTATAGTGACCCAGGCCATGAGCCGATTGATATTGCAACGGCAACTGGCGCTCAGCTGAACACATTGCGCACCCGCATCCAGATGGTATTTCAAGACCCGGTGTCATCCTTGAACCCGCGCATGACTGTGTCCAATATCCTGAC
Source organism: Anderseniella sp. (assembly GCA_049679775.1). Lineage (GTDB taxonomy): Bacteria > Pseudomonadota > Alphaproteobacteria > Rhizobiales > Aestuariivirgaceae > Anderseniella. The sequence goes on along the minus strand of JBAUGO010000482.1, from coordinate 1,062 downwards.
CGAACCGATGGAAATTCACGGTATCGGGACACCGGATAGCCGCCGCAAACACGCAGCCGGACTGTTGCAGGTGGTGGGGCTTGATCCACGCTTCCTGAACCGCTATCCGCATTCGTTTTCAGGCGGGCAGCGCCAACGTATTGGCATTGCACGTGCCATGGCCCTGAACCCCAGCCTGATGATACTGGATGAACCTGTTTCGGCACTGGATGTTTCCGTGCAGGCGCAGGTGCTAAACCTTCTCAAAGACCTTCAAAGTCAACTCAACCTGACCTATCTGTTTGTCTCCCACAATCTGGCAGTGATTGATTACATGGCAGACCGTATCGCCGTGATGTGTCGGGGACGTATTGTTGAGATGGCACCGCGCGAAGCCATTTTTCGCAAACCCATCCATCCCTATACCCGTTCGCTTCTGGCGGCGGTGCCGTTTCCTGATCTTGATCGGCAACTGGATTACACCACGTTGTCAGTATCGGGCGCATCAGATGACAAGATGTGGCCTGACGTGTTCAAACGACAGGCTGGCGATACGGCGATGGCTTCTATTGATATGGGCGACGGACATCTGGTCCTTGCCAATGCGCAAGCCAGCATGAAGGAGCTTCGCGCATGACAAGGCGTACACCGATGCTTACACGGATACTGGCGCTTTTCATGTGCTGCTGTTTCATGGTGGTGGCCAAGGCCAATGCCACGGGTATGGAATACAAGGAAACGCCGTCACTGCAAAAAATGGTTGAAGCGGGCAAGATTGATCCGGTTGCCAAACGTGTACCGCTTGAACCAAGGATAATAGACCTGGAAAGCCTGGGCAGAGAGCCGGGGCAACACGGTGGCAAATTGCGCATGATCATGGGCTCGGGCAAGGACGTGCGCATGATGGTCTATTATGGCTATGCGCGCCTGGTTGGTTATGATCTGAACTACAAGTTTCAATCTGATATTCTGGAGGGATATGAGGTTGAAGAGGGCCGGATTTTCACTCTTCGACTGCGCCCAGGACATCGTTGGTCAGATGGCGCGCCATTCACAACGGAAGATTTCCGCTTTGCTCATGAA
>JBAUGO010000481.1:0-1648 GCA_049679775.1 Anderseniella sp. | reverse complement strand
CCGCAATGTCTTCGACTTGGTTGAAGTCTTTGTTCAGATTGTAAAGCTGGAACACCTGGTTGTTCAGCGGATCGGTATTGGCCGGGCCGAATGCTTCCCATGGTGCCCGATTGACCTTCGTGCTGAGTAGCCAGCCGTCATCGTATAGCGCCCATTGACCCATCATCTCGAAGTATTGCGTTTTGTGGCGCGATGGCTCCTTGGCGTTTTGAGCGTCGAACGTGTACGCGAAGCTCGTGCCTTCTATTGGCTTTTGTTTGATGCCGTCGACGATTTCTGGCGCTCCGATGCCAGCGGCTTCAAGGATGGTTGGCACGACGTCGATGACGTGAATGAACTGCTGACGCAAACCTCCTTTATCCTTGATCCGTGATGGCCAGGACACCACCATGTTTTGGTTGATGCCACCGAGTCTCGACGCATTCTGTTTGAACCAGTCAAAAGGTGTGTCAAAGGCCCATGACCAACCGGCGGACATGTGATTATAAGTTTGTTCGGTACCCCAGACATCATAGAACTTGAGCTGCTCCTTGACAGGCAGCTTGTTGAGGCCGTTGAAGAAGGCAACCTCATTCGGTGTACCGAGAGGCCCGCCTTCGGCGCTGGTGCCGTTGTCGCCGTTAATGTAGATGATCAGAGTGTTGTCAAGCTTGCCCAGGTCCTCGAACGCCTGGATCACGCGACCAATCTCGTGGTCGCTGTAGGCGGCATAGGCGGCGAACACCTCCACTTGGCGGATGAAGAGCTTTTTCTCGTCATTGGTAAGCTCGTCCCAAGGCTTCAGGAGGTCCTTCGGCCACGGCGTGAGCTTGATGTCTTTCGGAATCACCCCCAGACGTTTCTGGTTCTCAAAGATGCGCTCGCGCAGCTTTTCGTAACCATCGTCGAAAAGTTTCATCTTTCTAATCTTATCCACCCACTCCTTGGTCGGGTGGTGCGGTGAGTGCGTGGCACCGGGCGCGTACTTGATGAATATCGGTTTGTCTGGTTGGGTCTGGTGAATGCGCGTCATGTAGTCGATGGCGTCATCCGCCATTCCGGTGACGAGGTTCCAGCCCGGTTTTCCCTGAAACGGATAGATTTGCGTGGTGTTGCGGAACAGATTGGGCTGCCACTGGTTGGCATCACCACCGACAAAACCGTAAAAATATTCAAAGCCCATCCCGATCGGCCATTGATCGAATGGCCCAACCTGGCTCGCCGCGAACGCTGGCGTATTGTGGTTCTTGCCGAACCAGGAAGTCGTGTAGCCGTTGTCCAGAAGGATTCGACCGACGGTGGCCTTCTCTTTCGGAATGATGCTGTTGTAGCCGGGATAGCCTGTTGATTGCTCTGATATCACGCCAAAGCCAACCGAGTGGTGATTGCGCCCAGTGATAAGAGCGGCTCGCGTCGGCGAGCACAGCGCAGTGGACATGACTCGCGTATAGCGCAAGCCTTCCTCTGCAAGACGGTCCATAGCTTCCGTTGGAATGACCCCGCCGAAGGTACTCGGCACGCCGAAACCGGCATCATCGGTGATGATCAGCAACACGTTGGGTGCGTCCTTGGGTGGCACAGTCCGCGGTGCCCACCAGGGTTTGGATTGCAGCGCGTCGTTCTTGATCACGCCGCCGAATTTTGGATCGGGAGCCGGAAGTTGCTTTCC
>JBAUGO010000480.1:0-5854 GCA_049679775.1 Anderseniella sp. | reverse complement strand
GTCATTGTTTGCAACGATCCTGTTCATCACCGAACCTGTACCCTTGCCCACGGTGGCATTGATGATCGTGGTTGGGCAGGTGGTGCTGCTGGGTATTGAATCAACGACCGTGGCCAAGTCCTTGATGACGGATTCCGTCCTCTTCATCATGGGGGCGCTGATGCTGGCTGTAGCGGTCGTGAAACAAAAACTCGACCGACGAATTGCCTGGGCCATTGTGCAGGTTACAGGCACCAGTACATTTCGTATCAGCTTTGGCATTACGCTGACCTGTGGTGTGCTCGCATCATTCATTGGTGAACACACGGTTGCTGCCATGATGCTGCCGGTTGGCATCACCTTGATTACGCTCACCTCGAACGACCCCAAAAAGGTCAAGAACCTGGCCGCTGTCTTGTTGCTGTCAATCTCATATGGTTGTGCAATTGCAGGTATCGGCACGCCATCAGGTGGTGCCCGAAACGCCATCATGATCGGTTACTGGAAAGACTTCTTTTTTGATCCGGCAAATCCGGAAACCCGCCGCTTCCTCGTCGATTATGTGACGTGGATGATGTATGCCTACCCGATGTTCCTGATCCAGTTGCCTGTAGTAACTGCGCTTCTTTTCTGGACATTCAAGCCAGAATATCCAGACTTGTCACGCGCGGTATCAAGGTTGCGGACACAGGTAATCATGGATGGCCCAATCCGACCTGCACAATGGATGGCAATCCTGGTGTTCTTGATCACTGTGTTCGGCTGGATCACGTTTTCTGAACAGCTAGGCCTTGGCATCGTGGCCATTGCAGGTGCAATCGCATTTCTGGTGTTTGGCCTGGTGCGCTGGGAAGATGTCAATTCCGGTGTGAACTGGGGCGTTGTCCTGTTGTATGCAGCCGCGATATCGCTCGGTGTGCAAATGAAGGACACAGGTGCTGCGCAATGGGTTGCAGGCAATTTCATTGAAATTCTGAGGCCTCTCGGACTGGCGACAGGTAGTGGCCTTCAAGCAGCCATAGCGGTTCTGACTACTTTTGTGACCAACACAATGACCGCCGGTGCTGCGGTTGCGGTTCTGGGCCCCATTGTCCTCAAGACTGCATCAGCAGGGGGTGCTGATCCGCTGACTGTTGGCTTTATCACCGCGATATCGTCAGCCTTTGCCTACATCACTGCAGCCGCTCACCCTGCCTTCACAATCATTTACGCCTCAGGCTATCTGACGGGTAAGGACTTTTTGAAATCAGGTTGGCGCATGACAATAGCCTCATTGGCACTTGTGCTTATATTTGCCTACTTCTACTGGCCATTGCTGCGATAGGAGCCACACATGAAACTGTTTCGCAAAAATGTGCTGAGTGAACGCGCTGAACGCGCGATGCAAAAAACGCTTGCAAATGTCTATGCGCAACGTCGTTCACGGTTTCGCATACTGGCCTGCATTGACGAGACCGAAGAGTCGTTTGATACCGTTCGCATGGCAGCACGGCTGGCCAAGACAAATGAGTGCGACATCATCATTCTCTATGTTCGATCGATTGATCAAGGCCTGTGGTCAGGTGGATTGCAGGTGCGTGTGGCGCGTCAGAACATTCTGGATGCAGGTCTCGAACTGCCCGGCATCAACAAACTGAAGAAAACCCTGGAAGTATTGAAGGAAGAGGGCCTCGACGCGGAACAGTGGAACCGCAAGACAGGCCACCAGGATGCCTGGGGTGACCCTCTCGGTGACAACAAGGTCGAATTCATTTCAGATGAGGGCCGTTCGATCGTGTTGAAACTCAAGACAGCACCTGAACCTGCCGCGGGCATTCTGGACCAATATGAACTAGGCCCCTACAATCTCATCATCATGGGTGAGCCATCACGGTGGCGTGGAGAGCTTCGCTCATTGTTTGATGCGGGTATCGTGCAACAGGTTGCAGTACATGCGCCCTGCTCGGTTATGGTCGTGCGCCAGCCTCTGGACAAGAAGGGCTTTTTCATTTGTACGGATGGAACGTCAAGGTCGATGCAGGCGGTGAGGCGAGCAGCCGTTCTGGCGCATATTGCAGGTGAGCCCATCACATTGTTTTCAGCTTCTGCTCACGACTCGGAGATTGCCACGGCCGAAGAGAACGTCAAAAACGCTCGTGCCTTGTTAAAGGCCATGGGGATCAAGGTCCATGACATCAAGACAGCTGTCGGCAAGCCGGCCAAAATGATTGCCGAGATAGGCTCAAACTATGGCGTCATAGTTGTTACAGATGAAGGACGCAGCAGGCTTCAGCGCGCCATCAAGGGCTCAACGGCGGTGGAAGTTGTTCGCACTGCAACCACTACGGTTCTGGATGTCAGATAACAAAGAAAAAGGCCCGTGCCGCAGCACAAGCCTTTTGATCGTTATCGTTTGAGACTGAAATCTTCAGATCAGGCTGTTGCCTTCATGGCGTCGAGATATTCCTCAACGTGTTCCACGTTTTCAAACCGCATCCAGCCTTCATCGGTTTCAGCTTCCACTGTGCCATCTGAGAGAAGCCGTGCTGGTCGTTCGCGAATGGTGCGCTCTTCGACCACGAACAACGCGTCTTCGTCGGGCATGGCTTCAACCGGCTCATCTGACGTCAGAACCACTTCTTCGTCCGCGACTGTTGAGGCTATATCCTCAACAACGGCCTCAGCCTCCTCGGCGACATCATCGGCAGCTTCCGCCGCAACCTCAGTGGCAGCCTCGGCATTGTCTGTGATGGTTTCGATTGCCTCAGCACCAAAATCCTGAGCGGATGTGACAGCGTCACTTGCAGCTTCTTCAACCATGTCTGTTACGTTGTCAGCATCGGGAGCCTTATCGAACAGGGATGAAAGATCATCGCCAATTTCGTCAACCTTGTCAGATACAGTGTCAGATACAGTCTCATCGATGGAACCAAATGCCGTACCCAAGGATGCAGCTTCATCCTGAGCAGCATCGGATACTGTATCGAGAACGTCATCGACGGCATATCCGGCATTGTCGGTGATATTATCTGCAGTGGCGGCAGTTGCAGCGGCAACCGCACCAGCACCGGCGATCACACCACCTGCTGGTGACATGAAGTCTGGCAAATCGTCATTTTTGCTGCGTGATCCTGCCAGAGGTGTCGCTGGTTGGGCAGATGTTGAGTGGCGCTGAAGCAGAAGCTCGGCCAGGTTTCCAGCGACAAGCCCCAGACCCAACAAGACGCAACCGCCTGTAAACAATGTGGCAGCCACATCAAAGTTCAGACCAACTGTTACTGTGCCTGGCGAAAAAACATTGATCAGGCCAACAGCAACCCCTGCCGCTATCAGCACAATCGCCAAGATCATCAAAAGAGTTTTCATGTCTCACGTACCCCTCGGTTCCGGCGGTTCAAGTATCAAGGCGAGACACCCTGGTACCGGTTTTTAAAACTGCGCCGCACCATGAAAATATAAATACATCGCTACCAAAAGGAATCAAAAGACACCCTTTGAGTACAATGCATGAAACTATATTATCAAAACATTAACCCTTAAGCCACGCCAAGGGACTTTCAAGCACTGGTTTCAGGTGGGTTTTCCTGTTCATTTTCCTGAATTTCGAGGCCATCTGCTTCGGATCGGGCAGTTTCCTCTGGAATCTCTGCGGTATCCATCGCATCAGCTTGCACCTCTTCGTCCTCAAATGCAGGCATATCATCTTCACCGGCACCCTCTTCCTCACTGGTGAGACCTGCCACTTTTTCGACGACCTCTTCCAGGCTGGCATATCCCCTTCCAGGCATATAGCTTGAGATTACCGTGCCAGCCTGCATGGCCTTGTCGGTATAATCGAGGTCGTAATCATTGAGCCCATCAAGAACCGCAAGGGCCGGGTTGGTGCCCCACAGTTTGCGAAGTGCCCGCTGGCGCAAGGGACCAGGCACCCATGATTTCATGTAGATGGTAAAGTCGTTGTCGTAGGTAAGTGCTTCAATATCGATGGCTTCAAGCTCTTCGATCCAGCGCTGCCTGGTTTCATCATCGGGAGGGATATCGCGAGCTTCCAGTTGCTGCGAGGTATCCTCACCATCAACAGACGGCTCGACACTCTCAACAATTGGCTGAAGTTCAGCTTCGCGCTCTTCCAGTTCGCGAACCTGCTGCTTGCGTTTTGCCCAACGGCCAAGAAATCCTTCATCCTTGCTGTTCAATGCAACTCTCCATTGGCTTTACCTGCTGCCAACATCCGGCGGCGTAGCTCTACCAGGGTTTCCTGTCCAAACTTGTGTTCTTCCGTATCAAGCCGGTCACGTCGACGTTTTTTGAATTCTGTTGCTTCATAATGGATGGCCACGAAAGCTTCCAGCCATTCGCGCACATCATCCGGCATTGCGAGCTTGCCGATCAACGCATCGTCACCAGACATATATTCCTCTGCCTCATAAGAACTCAAGGTGACCAGGTGTGTGCGCCATATCAACCCATCTGCGACCGATGTTTCACGCTCATGCGCTACGGTAAACAAAGACGGCTGTGGCGATGTCAGGTTATAGATATAGGCTTCAACGTCGGTTGCATGAAGATCCAACCTGGATGGTTCACCCAGCCAGCGCATCTGCGTTTGCGTATTGGACAGCAGTCGTGGCGCTCGGTCAATCTCGGTATCAGGAACCGGGAGCATGCCCGCCACTTTCCACTCCCAGTCCTGCCAGGGGTGAAGTGAAGCTATCCGGTCAAATACCAGAGATAAGTGTATGCTTTGACCATCCGACAAAACTGTTCTCCCACATTGCGGATTGATGTACTGCATAGCATACGATTATTAGGCTACATCATGCTTTACCACATTGCGAGACGGCCTTAGCTAATTGATATGTGCGGCGTGTCTGTTATCCGGGACTTAAAAATGAAACTGAACGGCTATGAAATACTGATCTGTAACTGCGAGCGCACCATGTCGCTCGACGGCAAGAAGATTTGCAAGGCAGCCGGTGGTGATGATGAGCCCGAGGTCTATTCCACGCTTTGCCGGGCAGAGACAGGTCAGTTTGCTGATAGCTTGAAAACAAGCGACAAGGTCCTGGTGGCGTGCACGCAGGAAGCACCTTTGTTTGCCGAGTTGGCTCAGGAAATGGCTTTTGCGGGTGAACTGCGGTTTGTCAATATTCGAGAACGTGGCGGATGGACGACAGACAAGACCAACTCGACCGCAAAGATTGCAGCCTTGCTGGCAGATGCTGCACACACAAGCCAGCCGGCAGGATCAATCACCATCACTTCGAGCGGGCAATGCCTCGTCTATGGTGCCGGACAACAGGCATATGATGTTGCGCGCAAACTGAACACCCGTATTCCGGTTACATTGCTGCTCAGTGATGCAGACGGCCTCATTCCACCAGCAAGCGCGGACATCGCCATATTCCAGGGCAAGATCGCCAAGGCAGCAGGTCATATCGGTGCGTTTGAAATCGTGGTGGACAATTATGCACCCATGATGCCGTCCTCGCGCCAGACGGCGGAATTCATCATGCCACGCAATGGCGCTTCATCAACCTGTGCCTTGATACTGGACCTGTCAAACGGACCAGCCCTGTTTACAGGCGCGCATTTGCGCGATGGCTACAAGAAAGTGGACGCGAGCAACCCTGCCATGGTGGCAGAGGCCATGTTTGAGCTGTCTGATCTGGCTGGTGAGTTCGAAAAACCGCTATATGTTCGGTATGATGACAGTATCTGCGCCCATTCCCGCAGCCTCAAAACCGGCTGTACGCGCTGTCTCGATGTGTGTCCTGCAGGTGCGATCACCTCGCAAGGTGATAATGTTCTCTTTGATCCGGTGATTTGCGGTGGGTGCGGTTCGTGTGCGGCAGTGTGCCCGACAGGGGCAGCATCATACGCCATGCCCCAGCGC
>JBAUGO010000479.1:0-8854 GCA_049679775.1 Anderseniella sp. | reverse complement strand
CCGCTGAGGCAGATGTGGTGATTATAGGTGGAGGGTTCACCGGGCTAACGGCGGCGCTGCACCTGGCCGAAGCGGGACAGCGCGTTGTGCTGCTTGAGGCCGAGACACCGGGGTGGGGTGCATCGGGACGAAATGGCGGCCAGGTCAACCCGGCGCTGAAACCGAACCCGGATGACATCGTCGCCCGGTTTGGCGAGGACCTCGGGAGGCGTATGGTGTCGCGCTGGGGCAATGGTGGACGGCTTGTCTTCGATCTGATCGCGCGGCACGGGATCGACTGCGATGCGCGGCCGGTCGGGTTTTTGCGCACGGCGACCAACAAGCGCGGGCTTGTCATGCTGCAAGAGATCGCACGCCAGTGGCGGGCGCATGGAGCAGAGTATGATGATCTTGATTTTGACGAAACCGCGCGGCTGGTCGGGGCCGAGGCCTATGTCGGCGCAGTGATAGACAGGCGTGGTGGCAATATCCATCCTTTGAATTTTGCTCTGGGCCTTGCTCAAGCCGCTATCGGCGCTGGCGCGGTACTGTATGGCAGAAGCCGGGCCATTGGGTATGACGACGAGGGAGCGGGTGTAAGCGTGCGCACCGAACAGGGCCAGGTAAAGGCGCGTCGTGCACTGGTCTGTACCAATGCCTATACCGGTCCTTTTGGTGGCCCGCTCGGCCGGTCGGTAGTGCCGGTCACCTCGGTCCAGGTCGCCACCGCACCCCTGTCGGACAATGTGATCCGTGCGATCTTGCCAGAAGGTCACGCACCGACCGACACACGTCGCTTGATCCACTATTATCGCAAGACGGTGGACGGGCGGTTTGTCATGGGTGGGCGTGGTGCGCGAGGTGAGACCGGCACCCGTATCAGGCAGCAGGAACTGAGGCAGGCGGCAGCAGAACTGTTTCCTCAGCTTGGCGCGGCGGAGTGGGTATATGCCTGGGGTGGCGACGTGGCAATGACGGTCGACAGCCTGCCCGGTCTGCACCGGTTGGGTCCGAATGTGATGGCAGGGCTCGGCTTCAACGGCCGGGGTGTCGCCAACGCCACGGTGATGGGAACCATTCTGGCTGATTGGGCTCTGGGTGTCCCTGACAAGACGCTGGATTTCCCGGTCACGCCAGTCAGACCGATACCGTTTCATTTCCTCAAAAGCGCGGGCGTGGCTCTGACGATAAAGGCCTATCGCCTGTTGGATAAGGTCAATCGGTAGGGGTTGTATGAAGAATAACTCATGTGTCCAGAACGAACCTTGAAAAGAATGATGCCAGGGTCGGAGAGGTTCTGGTGAAAATCAAGGCCACTGGCCTATGCCACAGGGATGAATACATCCGTTCGGGCGTCTATCCCTTTGAGGACCAATTCAGCCAAATGCCGTGCGAAGCTGCGCGGGCTGTGAAATCGTTTCCCCCAAACTACGGGTTCGGTTGTGCGGCACTACCGTGACTGAAGCACGGCAATACCGTTTTCAATGCCGCAAGCCCGGCGGATGCTGGGACCGACGGGGTGCGGTTTTCCTTGATGTCAGTAACAAAGGCAGACAGTTGCGCGTCGAAATGGTACGGAGCACCCTTGCCCTCCACGCTCAATTCACGCATTCCAGCCACGTCGTTCAGAAACAGTCGATTGGCATAGTGAAAGAGACGCAAGGACCCGTGCGTGCCGTGAATATGAATGGCATTCGGGTGCTTGATGAAATCGCCAGCCGCGTGATAGCCGCCCAGATACCATCCCTCGCCAGCGCCAAATATGCCGTCTTGTGGTAGGTCGGTCGCGAATGTGTCTTCATCATAGGCCAGATGGCCCACCGCACCGTTTTTCAAAACGACACTCAGATATTCCGGGCCGACTGGTTGGCCAGAAATGTTGCCGCGGCCGAAACTTGTCGCGACCTCGCTATCCGTGAGCCAGGAAAACGCGTCGACAAGATGAATTCCGTGATCAATGATCCCCATCGGGAAACCGCCGGGCCCACCAAGCGGATAGTGGCTTTCTGGCATGATAGCGCATTTGCCAGCGCCCTGCCCGCCGATGACCGTTTCACGCAACACGCGCACGTCACCAATAGCGCCCATCTCAATCAGGTGCTTGGCCTGCCGGATCACTGGCAGAAACCGGTAGCAGGACCCGTACGCGACCCTCATTCCCGTGTGCGCAGAGGTATCGATAATGTCTTGCGCTTCCTCGACGCTTAACGCGATCGGCTTTTCCACAAGGCAATGAACCCCAGCATTCATGGCTTCCACAGCGAGCGCCCGGTGAAAGGACGCAGGCGTCGCGACGATCACAATATCCGGCTGCTCCCTGGTAATAGCCTCGGTAAGGGTGGCATAACATGGCGTACCATCCTCAAGCGACTGGCGCGTTGCTGCAACCCTCGGATCAGCGATTGCGACAAGTTCAGTCTCGGGCAAGCGCAGAACCGCAGCAGCGTGGATATTTCCTACATCTCCAAAACCCGCAACAACGATTTTCATCATACTTCCAGGCAAGTCATTATTCCCATCTTAATGCGTCAACCATAGCAACTTCATGAGAGCGCCGCATTTTCATTCGTTCAACAAAATCAATTTCTGATCGTTTGGTGCCTCGCACTTCACAAGGACGGACACAAGTAAGGATCTGAAACTTCATCGCCGCTGAGATTGTCGGCCAATCATCGTATTCGTCAATGGCGCAAAGCAGTTTTCCAAACTGTTTCTCATCCGATAGGGCAAGTCTGCCTTTGACATCGGGAGGAGCGTGCGCATGCACCTGACCCTCAAGCTGGAGACAACCTGGCCTGCAGCAGCCAACTTCCTTGAACAACAAGGCAGGTTCGATGACTTCATCGACGAGTTCAACACCGAGCGGCCACATCAAGGTATAAACATGGATTGCCCCGCAGATCACTACCAGCGATAACCGCGGCAATATCATGGTCTTCCAGATATCGAGTCTCCATTCCATGACAAGGCTGTCACCGTCACCATGTGCAGACGCATCTGCTTGAACCGCCAAAAGATCAACCTGTCACAGGTCTTTGCAGGACAAACCGTTGGCATCAAGCAGACCGATGACCAAATCTGGCTCGTATCCTTCATGGACTACAATCTAAGATATTTTGATGATGAAACCTGCAGACTGGAACCACTGACTAGCTCCTTCGGGTCAAAAGTGTTACCCATGTCTCAGGTATAAACTGTAACCCATGTGTCCGGTATGAACCTGAAAATAATGGTGCCCAGGGCCGGAATCGAACCAGCGACACGCGGATTTTCAATCCGCTGCTCTACCAACTGAGCTACCTGGGCATATTATGTGCATCAAGACAGACAGTTCGTCTGCGCAACAGAAGCGGTTTATAGGTGAACACTGTTTAAGTGTCCAGCACCAACAAGCAACCATTTGCATCGCAACTTCAAAACGTCCACACCATTGTTAATATGTGTCTTTTGGTTCGATAACGCCTGATTGCAGGGTTTCACCCGCCTCGTCAAAATCGGGTTCATCCGTAGCAGGAATGGCATATTGCCCGCCCAGCCAGCGATGCAGGTCAACATCTGCGCATCTGGCCGAGCAAAAGGGGTGGTATTTTTGTTGCGATGGTTGTTGGCATAAGGGGCACGGTCGTCGTGTTCTAAGCCTGACTGGCGGTTCAACCTTTGGCTTTGTTTCGTCGGTGCTCATGGTGTCACACTTCCGCGGTCCATTTTGCATAGATCGGATAATTGGCGGCCTGCAATAATTGTGTGGTCTCATGCAATGGCAGCCCGACAACATTTGAGTATGAGCCGCTGACCCAACGGACAAACGCAGCAGCAAGCCCCTGAATAGCGTAACCACCAGCCTTGCCACGCCACTCGTCACTCATCAAATAGGCATCAACATCTGCTCTGGTAAGTCGTTTGAAGCGAACTTTTGTATCCACAACCTTGGTACGTTCGGCCCCATCTGGTCCGATCAGTGCAAGAGAGGTAAACACGCGATGTGACCTGCCCGATAAAAGATGCAGAGCACTTTTTGCTTCGTCTACTGATTGCGGCTTGTCCACAATGCGTCGGCCAACACTGACAACGGTATCTGCGCCAAGAATGTAGACAGCATCACCCAGGTTCCGCACGAGAGGAGAGTTGCGCGCAGTCTGTGCTTTTTCGCGCGCCAGTCGCAACGACAGAGCACGCGGTGATTCTTTTTTGAGCGGTGTTTCATCAATGTCGACAGGATTGAGTAGATCGGGAAAGATTCCAACCTGTTCGATCAGCGCAAGCCGACGAGGTGAGGCACTGGCCAGTACGAGTTTTGCATGTATATCCGCCATGTCAGACCCCTTTTGAAACTCTTCAGGCAAGTACGGTTGATCAGCTGATATGTGCTACAGATTCTGGGTACTTGTCCAGCTTTGCTCGTTAGCCCTTTTGACCCGTCAGCATCAGCCGGACGGAACACCGGTCTTGCCAAACTTGTCCCTCATTCGTTTCAACAAGGTGTCCCTGCAGGCTCGATAGCCATCAAGGATCTGGTCGCGACTTCCAACTGTCAACGATGGATCAATTGTTGGCCAGTACACAACCTCGATTGCATTGGTGCGTGTCAGCTCCATGGCCTTGTGATGAGCCTCTGGTGACAACGAGATCACCAGGTCAAAATTCGAATCGACCAGATCATCAAAGGTTTTCGATTTGTGCCTGGAAACATCAACACCGATTTCATCAAGTATGCCAGGTATGAATTCATCGCGTTCGCCTGCGCGAACACCGCAGCTGTCAACAAACACCCGGCGACCATAGAAATGCTTCATGATGGCCTCAGCCATTGGCGAACGTATGGCATTTTGGGAGCAGGCAAAAAGCACAGCACCTGGCAGGTCATCACTCATGCTTAACCGCGCCAGTGCAGAACACAAACCAGCGTGAACAAGCGCCGTGCTGTATCAAAGTCGATATTGATCTTGTCGTGCAGCCGCTCAACAAGCGCCTGACTGCCTTCATTGTGCAGTCCCCTCCGGGCCATGTCGATGGTTTCAATCTGGCTGGGTGTGGCTGTACGAATAGCTTGATAATAGCTTTCACAGATACCGAAATAATCTTTTACAATGCGCCGCAATGGTGACAGCGCCAAAACGATGACAGACAAGGTCTGGCCGGTTTCATCACACACATTGAATACAAGCTTGGTTCCATCTATCGACAGGTTCAGCTCATAAGGGCCAGCCTGTTTTCCAACCACCTCAAACTGGTTACTTTCCAGCAGATCATAAATGGCCACCTTTCGCTCATGATCCACATCAGCAGAAAAAGTGCGCGATAGAGTGTCATCAAGATTGACACGGACCAGCTTGTCTTTTTCCGGATCCATAAACCTTAACTTTCAACGTGTGGAACAAGCACAATTCAATTGTGGTGTATAGAAACACAAATCACGGAAGGTTCAAGCGCATTGCCACAGATCTTGCGTGTGCTTCAAGTCCTTCAGCGCGCCCGATAGTAATCGCATCGGGCCCGATTATGCGCAGTGCATCCGCGCTGCACTTCAGTATGGAGGTGCGTTTCATGAAGTCCAGCACGTTCAGACCTGAGGAATATCTTGCGCTGCGAGCCGTTGGCAGCACATGGTTAGGTCCACCAACATAATCACCCACAGCTTCAGGTGTGAACTGACCAATGAATATCGCACCCGCATTGTGAATCGCAGATGCAACTTGTTCGGCATTCTCACTGACGATTTCCAGATGCTCTGGCGCAAGCCTGTCCACCAGTTCAACAGCATCCATCAGGTTGTCTACAAGTATGATGCAGCCAAAATTCTTCCAGCTTTCGCTTGCGATATCAGCCTTGGGCAAGGTGCGCAGTTGAGATTCAACGGCCAAAGCAACATCATCTGCAAATCTGGCGCTTGTGCAAACCAGAATGGATTGAGCTGATGTGTCATGCTCTGCCTGTGCCAGCAAATCTGCTGCCACCCAGGATGCATTGGCAGTGTCGTCTGCCATGACCAGCACTTCCGATGGACCTGCAATCATGTCAATGCCGACAGTTCCGAACACCTGCTTTTTGGCAGCGGCCACATACGCGTTGCCCGGACCTACTATCTTGGTAACAGGTACGATTGTTTGCGTCCCGTAAGCGAGAGCTCCAATGGCCTGAGCACCGCCAATTGTGTATATCTCATCTATGCCGGCAATCTGTGCTGCTGCCATGACTTGTGCATTGATGATACCGTTGGGGGTCGGTACCACCATGACTAGGCGCTCAACGCCAGCTACACGGGCAGGGATTGCGTTCATCAAAACCGAGGACGGATAGGCTGCCAGACCACCCGGCACATAAAGTCCTGCCGCCTGAACTGCGCTCCAACGGTGGCCCAGTTCTACACCTGCTGCATCTCTATAACGTTCGTTGGTTGGCAATTGGCGCTCATGGTATGATCTGATCCGGCTGGCTGCCTGTTCAAGAGCTGCAAAAATGGAAGGCTCACACTGCTTGGCGTATCTGACAATATCATCGCTTGAGATGCGTGCCCCAGAAGCTGGCAGATCAAAACCATCAAATTGCCTGGTGTACTCGTGAACAGCGACGTCACCACGTTTGCGCACATCATCCAGAATGGAGGCAACGGCAGAATTGACATCTACAGACTGCTCACGCTTGTCGCCAAGCAGTTGCAAAAAGGCCAACTCGAATCCGGCATCCTTGGTGTTGAGCCTGCGGGTCATGCGCTTGCGTCCTTGTTCCTTGATTGGTCGCCGTCGCCTTCATGGTCAGGGCGCGCCTTTGCCGGCCAGGGTGTACCAAGATCAGCCATGGCAGCTTCCACACATTCCACATCAAGACGCAACGTGCCGCCACCTGAAAAGATCAGTTCAACAATTCCTTCGGGAGGGGTGTTTCCAGGTGTGTAAGAAATTGTCAGCAGGCTTAGCAAAGCTGACTTGTCATTCATTGCGATGTTTTGTGATGTAACACGCTGCACCCTCGAAATTTGCAGGCCACAATGACGGCGTTCACCTTTGCCGTGCGAAGTAGAAGCATGGTCAAATCGGTTGGCAATCAGTGCCAGTTTGCCCTGCCTCTTCATCCAGTGCACGTCTTCGACACGCATGATGGCATCTTGAAGACATGCCGAAATGATCGCCAGATCATCCGCGTCCAGCGCAACAAGCTTTAATAGTCCCCTGTCAGCCATTGCACCCCTAGTCTGAAATACGCGCAATATCGGCGCCACATGCGCTCAGTTTGTCCTCAAGTGTCTCGAACCCGCGATCCAGATGGTAGACGCGGTGCAACGTGCTTTCGCCTTCTGCCACCAGGGCCGCAATGACCAAGGATACTGATGCCCGCAGGTCTGTCGCCATAACTTCAGCCCCATGCAGCACATTGACACCTGTTATGGTAGCAGTATCGCCACTGAGAGAAATGTCGGCACCAAGGCGTGCCAACTCCTGCACATGCATGAAGCGATTTTCAAATATGGTTTCACGTATAACTGATGTCCCTCCCGCCTTGGTCATGAGGGCCATGAATTGAGCTTGAAGGTCTGTGGGAAATCCCGGATAGGGATGCGTCTCAACATTTACAGGTTGCAGACCGTTTCCATTGCGCATCACGCTGATGCCTTCATCTGATCGATCAATACTGACCCCGGCCTGTTCGAGCACTTGAAGGGCTGCTTCCAGGTTGTCTGCGCGACCTCCGCGCAACATCACTTTGCCCCCCGTCATGGCAACAGCCATTGCATAGGTTCCTGTTTCTATGCGGTCAGCCAGTACTTTGTGTGTGGCACCATGTAGCTCATCAACACCTTGAATGGTCAGTGTTGATGTGCCGATACCATCAATCTTTGCACCCATTTTGACAAGGCACTCAGCGACATCACAAACCTCAGGCTCCCTTGCAGCATTTTCTATGATCGTCTCGCCCTTGGCCAGCGTAGCAGCCATCAGCGTGGTGTGCGTTGCCCCCACAGATACTTTTGGGAACGCGATCCGGTTACCCTTGAGCCCGCCAGGAGCCTTGGCAACCACATAACCTGCATCGATATCAATCTCTGCTCCCAGCAATTTCAACGCTTTGAGATAGAGGTCGACAGGTCTCGTGCCAATGGCGCAACCACCTGGCAGTGAAACCCGCGTGTCATGACAGCGGCTGAGCAGCGGGCCCAGCACCCAGAAACTGGCGCGCATCTTGGAAACCAAATTATAGGGCGCAACAGTGTCGACGATGTCGGCGGCAGTAAAATGAACCGTGTCACCAGCTTGGGTGATCTGGCCCGGACGTTTGCCATCAACTTGCGTATCAACACCGTGATTGCTGAGAATGCGCTTCAACAATTGCACATCTGCAAGTCTCGGCATGTTCTCAAGTGTAAGCGTCTCGCGTGTCAGCAGGCTTGCAATCATTAAGGGAAGGGCAGCATTCTTGGCGCCTGAGATTGTAATCTCGCCATGCAATTGGTTGCCGCCGCCAATTCTGATCCGATCCATGCGGTTTTCGCCCCTTCTGTTTTAAAGCTGCTATTTCACTGCGAGAAATGCAATGAAGCTGATTTGTGGCGCTTTCATGCACCCAAAGCCCCATCTACGGCAAGGGCAGTTGTGACGCAGTAATGATTACGGCATTTAATCGTTACGTTTAACCGGGCCATCCTTGTTGTCGTTTGGAGCCGTGTCATCCTCTGAAACGCTGGTTTTCAGCGAGCGAGATTGATTTTTGCGCCGCTGCAGATTTTGACGCAAGGCTTCAGCCAACCTTTTCTGTCGTGCTTTATCTGTCTGTTTGGTCATGACTTGCCTGTCTTCTGATTTACGGGTTGGTCACTCATGTGATGCTATATAATGATTCAAGCTTCAATACTGGTTCAATCAGGCTTGCACACAAGTCACCT
>JBAUGO010000478.1:0-2569 GCA_049679775.1 Anderseniella sp. | reverse complement strand
TTCTTGAGCAGCTGGGGTAAAATGATGTCCTTGATAAATTATAAAAGAATCTAATTGTTTTTTTATATTTTCAATATTAAATAAAAAAATTAATTTAGAATTTATGATTGATTTATTTTTATTCATTGTAAAAATTTCTGAAAAATTTAAAAATCCAGATTCAAAATTAAAAATTTTTATATTTATAGTATTAAATTTAAAAAAATTTTTATAATTTATTAAAGATAAAGTTTTTTCATTACAAATAAATATAGGATTTTTAGCTTTTATTAATTGTTTACATACTTTATGTCTCCCTTCTATTATTGATAATAGAATATTTTCGGATAATCCTAAGTTAATCGTCTTATAAGGTAAATTTAATTTTTGACCTATTGAAAATATTTTTAAATTATTTCTTTTTACTTGATTATTTAAAAATAAATTTAAATATGCATTATCATATTGAGGATTTAAATTAATTAAAAAACATAAATTTGAATTTTGTATATCTAAAAATAAATTATTGTTTAATAAATTATTTGAAATATCAGAATTAAATAAAGTTTTTTTATATTTGTTGCTTAAATAATTAATATTATTTATACCTAAAGAATTCATAATGTTTTTAATTTTAAATAATGATTGAATATCTAATAAATCGCCTATTAAAACAGTGTTTTTCGATGAATCATTTTTTTTTAAATTATAGTTTATTATAAAAAATGCTTGTTTCCATGAAATCTGTTTAAATTCATTTTTATTTATTTTTAATAAGGGGCTTTTTATCCTTTGATATTCAATTGAATCAAAAAAAAACCTGGTTTTATTTGAAATCCAATTGTTTTTGGGTAATATCCTAATAATTCTATTATTAAAAGAATTGATTATTATATTTAAGCCTGTTGAATCTAAAATATCAATTGCTTTAGTTTTTTTTAATTCCCAATTTCGTGATTTAAATGAAAAAGGTTTCGAAGTTAAAGCACCTACTGGACAAAGATCTATAATATTTCCTGAAAATTCAGAATTAAAAATTTTATTTATATAAAAACTAATTTCAGTTTTATTCCCCCGCCCTATTGTACCTAAATTAACATTACTAACCTCATTTGCAAATCTTACACATCTAGTACAATGAATACATCTTGTCATAATAGTTTTAATAAAAGGGCCAAAATTTTTATCTTCAACTGTACGTTTTAAATTAAAAAAGCGACTTCTATCAGAACCAAAAAACAAAGTTTGATCCTGTAAATCGCATTCACCACCTTGATCACAAATAGGACAATCTAGAGGGTGATTTATTAATAAGAATTCTAAAACACTTTCTCGTGCTTTTTTTATTTTTGGAGTATTGGTAAAAATTTCCATATCTTTTGAAACAGGCATAGCACATGAAGCTATAGGTTTTGGTAGATTTTTTACTTCCACTAAACACATCCTACAATTACCTGCAACTTCTAAATTTTTATGATAACAAAATCGTGGTATATTAATATTTAATTTTAAACATGCTTCTAAAATCGTGGTATTTTTTTTTACTATTAATTTTATACCGTTTATTATTATAGGAAACACCATTTATAGATAAGATAATGTAGAACGGTAATTAATTAAATTTTCTACCTCTTATAAAGCTTAATTTAATTAATTTATATATATATAATATATAAATTAATTAATGTAAATTTAAAGCATCATTAATATAAATACATAATAAAATTGTAAAAACATATGCTTGTATTAATGCGACACCAATTTCTAATCCAAATAAAATAACTAATACTAATAAAGGTATAACATGACCAAACCATAATAAACCATTTAAAGAAATCATTATCCAAGCGAAACCTGCTATAACTTTTAATAAAGTATGCCCTGCCATCATATTAGCAAACAACCTAACAGGAAGACTTATAACTCTAAATATATATGAAATTATTTCAATAGGAACTAATAGAGGAACTAATATTAAACTAGCACCACCTGGTAAAAATAAATTTAAAAAATTAAATTTATGTTTTTTTATTCCTATTATATTAAAACCTATATATGTAGTTAATGCCATTGCAAAAGTTATTATTAAATGACTAGTTACCGTAAAACTGTAAGGAACCATCCCAATTAAGTTTGATACTAACAGAAATAAGAAAATTACAAAAATTAATGGTAAAAAAATTCCACCTAATTTACCAATATTTGAATAAGATAATTCCATAGAAGAATTATAAATGTCTTCAAAAATTAAATTCCATCGATTTGGAATAAGTGTTGTTTTTTTATAAAATTGTATATAAAAAATTAAAAAAAAAATCCCTAATAATATTATTATTGTTGAATTAGTAAAAACTAAAAAATATAAATTTATAATAGGTAAAATTTCAAATTGTTCTAAAGGACTTATCATTTTATTTTCCACCCCACCAGTAAACAACAATAAAAAGAAATAACCAAACAACATCTACAAAATGCCAATACCAAGCAGCAGCTTCAAAACCAAAATGATTTTGTTTAGAAAAATGATAATTTATTAATCTAATAGTACATATTATTAAAAAAATAGTACCTATTAAAACGTGAACCCCAT
>JBAUGO010000477.1:0-2478 GCA_049679775.1 Anderseniella sp. | reverse complement strand
TCGGTTGGACTTTTACTGACGGGCCGACCCGGCAGGGCGGCAAGATGAACCACGTCGCAAGCAACAGCCGCACGCAAGTGTAAAGAGTCATGAATCCTGCTTGCTGATTCGGCAAGCACTTCATGTTTAAAAAATCATTAAAATAAAGTATGGGATCAATCAGCTACTTCAGCACCCTACCAAGACTCACCTGAAAGCATTTCGCTGCAAGGGGGCTTGTGTAGTGGGGATGTGTGCGTAGGTTTCAAGATCAGGCAGGTTACCTGTTACAATTGCATCACCGGATTTAAGCCAGGCATGAGCTTCAAGGGTTTGATCGTGGCCCTTGCGAACACCGATCTTCAATTCATATGAGTAGCCCAGTTTTTCGAGCCACATCGCTGCTGCCATTGCCTGTATCAGGCAGTCTGATCGCCACGGTACGCGCAATGAAGCAGACTTGATGGACCAGGCGATGAGTTGCGCCAGTCCTGGTGGCGGGTAAGATTGACTGTCATTTGTATCAAATGCGTCAAGGATGGTTTTGATTGGCTTTGACTTGTGTTGCCGTCTTGCCCTTGCCAATAAAGAGACCGCCTTGCCCAGAGCACTTGCCTGCGCGCGGGAAAGCCCGATGAGCTTTCTAGCGGAGCGTAACAAGTCCGTTCTCGAGCAATTGTTCTATGAAGGATTGTGTATCAGTTTCGCATTGTTCTGCATCAATGTTATACTGAGATGTGAGTGCATTGACGATCGTGGCAAGTGTTGTCTCATGCTCCAGCAAGTCCCAAATGGCGCGGGCCGGTCCTTCAAGGCCAAAATACACGCCTCGTTCAGCATCAAGCAGAACAGTATCATCAGGCCCCAGTTCCGCTGAGGGCAACTGGTTCGTACGGATGATGGCAGTGTCAGATGTCAGTTGATGATTCTTCATGGCGTGAAGGTGGCGTGAAGATGCGATATAATCAAGTCCATGCATTCATGATGGCGTTTTTTGTTACGTGGTCGTAACAGGTGAAACGCAGGTACGGTTGCGCATAGTTTTGCGGCCCATTCCATGAAATCACGTTCCTGATCTAGCAATTGAACCAGATGAGACAGTGAAACATCACGGCGAAGTCGCATCATGGCTTCAATGGGGGTCATGGTGATGATTTTGGGGTCAGATGTTTCATCAGTCAGCCAGTCGGTAAAATATAAACCGGCCATGGGCTTGGGCGTGGTTGTATAGCTGTCAGGTACAAGATGAACATGCTTGCCAAATCGGTATGAGTCCATGGCAAGGTTATCATCCCCAAGACCGGAAAGAATGCTTGCTTCACTATACAAGTGCAATGTGGGTGTGGACGGTACGGCCAGAAATTGGTGCGCGACTGTACGGTGTAATGTCAACCGATCGTCGGTAAAAAGCTGTAACCCTCGTGCGGCAAAGCTGGCTGCCAATGTTGACTTGCCATCACCTGCATTTCCGCAAAGGGCAACGCATCCTCTTGGAGTATCAACTGCAGTGCAATGTAGCGGTATGAAGCCTCGTTGATGCAGGATGCAGCCGATACCAGCAGACAGGGCAAAGAAGCGGGCTTGCGGATTATTACCTTTTCTGCCCACTTCAATCGTTACTGTTTCAGCGTTTTGAATATGGCATCTTGTGCCGTCTTCAAGCACGATCAGAATTTCGTCTTTCCCGATCAGATAACCGTCTTTGGAGACGGCTGTGTGGGCGATGGATTTTGGTACGCTGGCAAAGGCAATTCTGACCGGGCGCTCATCAAGCACTACCGGAGCAGAGACAACGCTTAATTCTGGAATCTCAAAATCAGCATCAATCGCGAGGCCGTGAACGCTATATCGAGGCATGACGCAGCATTGGCTCCGTTGATGATCGTTGCAGACTGACCTGACAACAGATCAGAGTTCATGATGGCTGTTTAGGCTGCGTTGATGCGCAGTTCAAGTGCATCACGAGCAGCAGCTAACTCTTTGCTGATTGTCTGTAAAGCTTGCTCGGTGTTTTGAACTTCATTGCCCCGCGCCTTTTTCTCCACAACAGCACACGTAGAGGCCAGTTTCTTCGCGCCCATATTTGCAGCCATAGACTTGAGAGCGTGAACCTGGTTTGCAAGCTCTGCCTTGTCACTTGTCTTCGCAGCTGAAGAAATACGCTCGATTGCGGGACCAACATTTTCTTCAAACAGTGCTAACATCCGTTTCATGAAGTCCTGGTTGCCGCCCCCGATTTGCAACAAGTCGTGAAGTACGCTCTCGTCCAGTACGTCATTGTTGACGACAGGTGTCGATGTTGGTTCATCAATTGAGAGGGTGGGTTCGTCAATCCTTGTGTCGACGAACTGAGCCACAGCATTACAGATATGCTTGATGGTAAACGGCTTGGTGATCAGGATATCCATACCACTATCACGCCATGCATTGGCATTTCCGTGGCCTTCCAGATGAGCGGTCAAGGCAATGACAGGTGTACGCTTGCGCCTGGTACCATCT
>JBAUGO010000476.1:0-3416 GCA_049679775.1 Anderseniella sp. | reverse complement strand
GCTCGTGGCGCGTGGGTGGAGCGATGTCAGTATTTTGCGAGGTGCAGAGGTGCCTGATAGACCTGCCCAAAAACCCCATGACGATGCCTGGCAGGAAGCGAGGGATGGTCGGCGCGGCATCATTGTATATGATCAGAAATCACCTGATGCCACGCCGGAAGTTCTTTAGTTCAAGGAGCTTTCAGGTTTAATCCCCGTTTCAACCATGGGGACGAAATCGTCAGGCAATTCATCCATTTCTTGCTGCACTGGTTCCATCAATCCAATGATCGCACCTGCGGCATCAGCTACTATGGATATGCGCCCAATACCGGGAATATCGGTTGCGGGACGCATGATTTCTCCTCCTGCCGACACTGTTTCCTTTTCAGCCAATATAATGTCTTCAACCGCCATATAGGTCATCCAGTGAGCCGGAATGCCTTTAAATTTGGGGGCTGAGAGATTGTACATGCCCCCGATGGTCTTGCCATCCTTGCGTGCAAGCCAGTAGGGCTCACCATCCGGCAAGGTGATCTTCTCAAATGACCACCCAAGGGCGCGTCTGTAAAAGTTGCGGGCCTCCAGCGCATTCCATGTATTAAGCTCGTGCCACCATGTGTCGACTTGTTGTTGCATTTAACACTCCCAGATGTATTTGAGCCTGCGCTGAATGTCTGCACAGGCTTTGCCACGCTGTCCCATGGGATGACAAAGTGATTCACCTGAAGGGCCGCCATATGACGCAAATTGGGTAATTGTCTGCCCATCAACCCTCAATTGAGTCAACATTGTGACCCGATGTGTGTAAAACTGCTGGAAATTGCTTGAAATTAGCGAACTTTGTGCCTTGACGGGAAGGGGGGACATGAGTATGTTCCGCCCAACTTCGGAAGAGGCAAGCAGTAGAGACATTCGTTTCTAGACGTTGCTGCGAAGTTAGCTGAGTTCAGATCTGAACATGACTCTCAAGTCAAGTGCTTGAAAGTCCTCTGGATTTGAGGCGCTGCTCACCAATTTGAATTGGGGAGACAGCGTTTGTTTTTATGCATGCAGTTATACAGCTGACTGCAAAAAGAGTTTTTGTTTTAACGACCCGTTCGAAAGATCGAGAGATACATGCCAACGATCAACCAGCTTATCCGCAAGCCCCGTGTTGCGCAAAAAACCCGCAACAAGGTTCCGGCTATGCAGGAATGTCCACAAAAGCGCGGTGTTTGCACACGCGTCTACACGACAACACCGAAGAAGCCGAACTCGGCACTTCGCAAGGTTGCCCGTGTTCGCCTCACCAACGGGTTTGAAGTTACAAGTTACATTCCAGGTGAAGGTCATAATCTTCAAGAGCACTCCGTGGTCATGATCCGCGGCGGCCGTGTGAAGGATCTTCCTGGCGTGCGTTATCACATCATTCGTGGCGTTCTGGATACGCAAGGCCTGGCCAAGCGCCGCCAGCGTCGTTCCAAGTACGGCGCGAAGCGTCCTAAATAAGCGTAGGAAGAGGGTATCAAGCCATGTCACGCCGTCACCGCGCAGAGAAACGCGAAATCAACCCGGATCCAAAGTTCGGAGATCGCATTCTGTCCAAGTTCATGAACAACCTTATGCTCGATGGCAAGAAGTCCGTCGCTGAAAGCATTGTTTATGGTGCATTTGAAAAGATTGAAGAAAAGCTTCGTCAAGAGCCGCTGACTGTTTTCCATTCTGCGCTGGAAAATGTGTCACCATCCGTTGAAGTGCGTTCTCGCCGCGTTGGTGGTGCAACCTATCAGGTGCCGGTTGAAGTTCGCTCTGAGCGCCGCCAGGCACTGGCAATTCGCTGGTTGATCACTGCTGCACGCGCACGCAATGAAAATACGATGATCGAGCGTCTGTCGGGTGAGCTGATGGATGCTGCAAGCAACCGTGGTACTGCAGTGAAGAAGCGTGAAGACACGCACCGGATGGCCGATGCCAACCGCGCATTCTCGCATTATCGCTGGTAATTTTTTTCGGAGATCAGGCATATGGCCCGCACGCACGACATAAAAGATTACCGCAACTTTGGTATCATGGCGCACATTGACGCCGGAAAGACCACAGTTACCGAGCGTATTCTTTTTTACTCCGGCAAAAGCCACAAGATTGGTGAAGTGCATGATGGCGCTGCAACAATGGACTGGATGGAGCAGGAGCAGGAGCGTGGTATCACGATCACATCAGCTGCCACCACGACGCAGTGGTTGGGCAAGCGTCTGAACATCATTGACACCCCTGGACACGTTGACTTCACTATTGAAGTTGAGCGCTCTCTGCGTGTTCTCGATGGCGCTGTTTGCGTGCTTGATTCAAACGCTGGTGTTGAACCTCAGACAGAAACAGTTTGGCGTCAGGGCGACAAGTACAAGGTCCCGCGCATTGTTTTCTGTAACAAGATGGACAAGATTGGCGCTGACTTCGACAAGTGTCTGCAAGACATCAAGGATCGTCTTGGTGCGCGTCCGGTTGCTATCCAGATGCCGATCGGTGCTGAAGATGATTTCCAGGGAGTGATTGACCTGGTGCGCATGAAGGGCATCATCTGGAAGTCAGAAGATATGGGTGCTGAGCGTACCGAAATTGAAATTCCGGAAAACCTGAAAGCGCGCGCTGATGAGCTGCGCCTTGAAATGATCGAAGCTGCTGTTGAGCTTGATGAAGCTGCAATGGAAGCTTATCTCGATGGTAATGAGCCAGACTTTGACACGCTGCAAGCGCTCTTGCGCAAGGCAGTGGTTACAGCTGCTTTCTTCCCGGTCCTGTGTGGCTCTGCTTTCAAGAACAAGGGTGTTCAGACACTGCTTGATGCTGTGGTCGCTTATTTGCCGTCACCTCTGGAAGTACCTGCCATTAAGGGCATTGATCCTAAAACTGAAGAAGAGACTGTTCGCAAGTCTTCAGATGATGAGCCTCTTTCAATGCTCGCGTTCAAGATCATGGATGACCCGTATGGCGTTTTGACATTCTCCCGGATTTATTCGGGCAAGCTGAGCAAGGGTTCAACTTTGCTGAACTCCACTCGTGGCAAGACAGAGCGTATCGGCCGTATGGTGCTTATGCATTCCAACAGCCGTGAAGAAATTTCCGATGCCTATGCTGGTGATATTGTTGCACTCGTTGGCCTCAAGGATGCGCGCACAGGCGATACACTGTGTGATGTTGCCAAACCTGTCATTCTTGAAAAGATGGAATTTCCTGCTCCGGTTATCGAAATGGCCGTTGAGCCAAAGACCAAGGCAGATCAGGAAAAGATGGGCCTGGCACTTGCCAAGCTGTCTGCTGAAGATCCCTCTTTCTATGTGTCAACCGATGAGGAAAGCGGTCAGACGATCATCAAGGGTATGGGCGAATTACACCTCGATATCAAGATCGACATTCTGCGCCGTCAGCACAAGATTGAGGTGAACGTTGGTGCACCT
>JBAUGO010000475.1:0-3463 GCA_049679775.1 Anderseniella sp. | reverse complement strand
CCTGGTGTAAGCGGCACACCGATCAGGCCAAGGCCTCCAATGACGAATGCAGCCATGGTCCACGGCATTGTCTTTCCGGCACCGGCAAGGTTGGCAACATTGACCGAGCGATACCTGATGGCGAGACAGGCAACAGCCATGAACATACCGCCCTTGATCAGGCCATGGTTGAACATATGTACAATCGCGGCGGTCAATCCTGTGACCGAGGTCATGGCGATACCAAGCGCTATATAGCCGATCTGCGCAACGGACGAATAAGCCAGCAAGGTTTTCAGGTTTTTCTCATATATCGCCAACAGTGACCCGGCAAAGAGAGCCAGCACACCCAGCGGCACAAGGAAAAGCGTCAATTGAATATCGTGGTTGGCGATCGAATTCTGGAATATGGCGTAGTCAACGCGCATCAGAACATAGAGCGATACCTTCGTTGAGGCCGCAGCAATGAACACGGTCACCACATTTGGTGCATAGCTGTAGGCGCGCGGCATCCATTGATGCATCGGAAAGATCGCTGCTTTCACAGCCAGACCGACCGAAATGAAACCGGCAGCAACCAGTACCAGCCTGATATCTTCAGTATGACCAACGCGCACCGCCAGATCGGCCGTATTGAGCGTGCCTGTAACCATGTACAAAAAGCCGACACCAATGAGGTAGAACGTGGCACCAATCGTGCCCATGACAATGTATCTGTAGGTCGCTATCAGCGCCTTGCGGTCTGGGCCTGCGGACACCAGGACATAGGTTGAAAGCGATGAGATCTCCATGAACACAAAGATATTGAAGGCGTCGCCTGTTATCACCATGCCGACCAGACCAGCAGTGCACAAAAGCCAGGCAGCAAAGAAAGCCGGTGCCGTCTCCTCACCCACTTCATCAGCGAGGCTCTTTGCACCGAATATGAGGGCAACCGAAGAAGCTCCCGTTATCAGCATTGCCATGAGGGCCGAAAGCGCATCAATGTGCAACACGATGCCATAAGGTGCCTGCCACCCGCCCATCTCATAGATTATGGTCTCACCCCCATACACTGTCGCGGCTAGCGAACACGAAATAATGAAGGACGTAATGACTGTCAGCGTTGCAACAGCCCAGGGAAAGCCCGTCAGGCGCATCATGTAGGTGATCGGCGCTGCCAGAAGCAGAACGGCCACCACCAAGGCGGGAAGCTGGTCGTAAAGCGTCACAGTTCGCGGTCCATTTCCTGAATCTTGTCTTCTTCGATTGTGCCGTAGGCTTCCTTGATCCTTACTGCCACGGCAAGAGCCAATGCCGTGGTCGATATCCCAACAACAATGGCGGTGAGAATAAGAACCTGCGGTAACGGGTTGGCATAAATTGTATCAGGCCCTGCCCCATCCTGAATGATCGGAGCAGTTCCTCCATCCACCTTGTCCATGGAGATATAGAGCAGGAAGACGGCTGACTGGAAAATCGACAGACCAATGATCGACTTGATGATGTTGGTACGTGCAAGAATGCAATACAGGCCAACCATCAACAGCACGGCAAACACCAGATAATTATATAATCCCAGAATCTCCATCAGCGTATACCTCGACGAGCAAACGCATGGAAAATAGTTATCATGACGCCCGTGACAGTCATGCCGACACCGAGTTCAACCAGCAAGATGCCAAGATGCTGACCGTGCACAGGGTCGTGCATATCCAGCACCGAGTAATCGAGAAATCTTCCACCTTTCAGCATACAAGCTACACCAACAGCCGCATACAGGAATGCGCCTGCGGCCACGAGTAAACTGGAGAACCATTCCGGAACCAGTTCGCGTGCGCGGTGGTCGCCTTCCAGCAAGGCATACAGAATGATACCGGCAGCTATGATGGCGCCTGCCTGAAAACCACCACCTGGTCCGAAGTCTCCATGAAACTGAACATAAAGCCCAAACAGCACAATGAATGGCACCAGCATTTTTCCGACAATGCGCGGGATCAAATGATGGCGCAGGTTGCTGGTTTGCTTGTGAAATTCTTCTTCGCTGATGATCTCACGCTTGGTACGCACACGGCCCAGCAAGGACATCACCCCGATACACGCGGTAAACACCACGAATACCTCGCCAAGCGTATCATAGCCACGAAACGAAGCGAGCACAGCGGTTACCACATTGGGCACATCAATCAGTTCCGGTGTTTTTTCCAGATACCAGGGCGCGACATGTTTGTGGACGATCGCATTGGGGTCTCCAAGTCTTGGAGCTTGCAGTACGGCATATCCGATGACGCCACCCAATGCTGATGCCGACAGTAACGGCACACATGAACCTACTGGAGGTGACCGGTCACGATCACTGGTCAGTGCCAGTCCACCCAGGAACAGAACCGTTGAAATGCCGGCCCCGATCACGGCTTCGGTCAGCGCAACGTCTGCGGCATCCAGTACGAAAAAGTTCGCCGCCATGATCAATGAAAAAATACCAGACAGCATGACAGCGGTGAACAGGTTGTCTGTGCGCAAGATCGCAACAGCCACGATGACCAGCATCGTCAAAAGGAACAGTGAAAACACGATTGTCATGATGATGACTTCCCTGCCTTCTTTTTCGCCTGCTTAACCGGTGATTTTCGTGCCACCTTTTTGACAGCCTGCTTTTTCGGTTGTGGCTTGGTCTGTGCGGGCATGGCTGACGGCAAGCCTTTGCCGGTTTCATTGCGGCACAAGGGCTTCAAACCAGACAACAGCGCCGCATTGGCCAGCGCATAGGATGCGGTTGGCGATGTCAGAAACAGGAACAGGAAAATCGCAGCCAGCTTCAAGGGTACCAACGTCAAACCACCTTGCAGCATCAAGCCAATGAGGATCAATGCCGCGCCGCCTGTGTCCGTCAAGGATGCTGCGTGCATGCGGGTAAAGAAATCAGGCATCCGCATGACACCCAGTCCACCAACAAAAACAAAAAAAGTTCCAGTGATCAGAAAAGCAGCGCTCGCAATGTCCAACACAATATCCATCACTTGCGCCCTTCATGTTCAGCTTCGGCCGCACGGCGGATTTCGCGTGACTGGAAGAACAACAGGACGGCAAAGACACCAATGAAATTGATCAGTGCATAGGCAAGGGCAAGGTCCAGAAAATCCGGTCTGCCAGACAGAAACGAAACAACCGCCAGAAAAAGCACCGTCTTGGTGCCGAACATATTGACCGCCAGCACGCGATCAAAAATAGACGGGCCGGCGAGGCCACGCACCATGGCAAGAACCATGGTCACAAGAATACCGGTTGCACTGGCAAAGAAAACCCACTCCATGGCCATCAACGCTCCAGCGCGGCAACGCGCCGATCCATATCGCCAGCCTTCACACCATCGGCACCTGCCTGTGTCAGGGCGTGCACCAGCAGTTCACCATTTTCAATATCAACCGTGATGGTGCCTGGTGTCAGGGTAATGGAGTTCCCATAAATCACTTGCCCGATTTCAGTTTTCTGTGAGGCTTTCACC
>JBAUGO010000474.1:0-2836 GCA_049679775.1 Anderseniella sp. | reverse complement strand
CTCCACGGCAATATGCAGGCCAACGAAACCCACTGAAAACGCTATGCCAGCCTTGGGGAATAGGGAAATTTATCCTTATAATGCGGCCATAACCTCTGCTTATGCTAGCGCCCAGGAATCGGGCGGTGAGATGGATACTGAGGTGTTCACCAGTTCGATCAGACGGCTTGTAGCTGAGTGCCCGGCAATGGAAAGGCGTGAGTGCTTGTAAAACAGGCCAATGTGCAGCGGGGTCAATTGTGGAAACCCATCACTGGCCAACAAGATGCGCATGCCCGGCAGTAAGGTCGGTTGGGTAAGTGCAGAGACTCCAAGCCCATCAAGCACGGCACGCTGCAGACCTCCTATGCCGGGGCTGGAAAAGGCGATACGCCAGTCACGCCGCTTGCCGGTCAGGGCTGCCGTCATCCGGTTGCGATATTCACATCCTTCCGGGTGGGTGACGAGTGGCACCGGTTCACCAGGTTGCAGTTCAAAATGGTCGCTGGCTACCCAGATCGGCTGTTCCTGCCATTGCTGCACCAGGTATTGCTGGTCGCCACCAGGAAATAACGCAATTGTCAAATCGATCTCGTCGCGGTGCAGTCGGTCAAGTAGTACATTTGATAGGTCGCACTGAATCTCGACCCCTGCACCACTGTCCTGGCGAGCAAAGTCTGTCAAGCCGCGCTGTAACTCGCTGACAGCAAAGTCAATCGGCAAGCCAATGCGTATAGCCGTCTTTACCCGAGCGCGTTCGAACTGTCCCACTGCCATATCATTGAGCCGCAGTATCTGGCGCGCGATCACCGCCAGCGCCTTGCCGTCTTCGGTCAGCTTCATCTCGCGGCCCGACTGGATGATGAGCTTGTTGCCAAGCAGCGTTTCAAGTCGCTGCATCTGGAGGCTCACGGCAGGCTGGCTGCGACCGAGTACCTCTGCTGCCCTGGTGTAGCCACCAAGATCAATCGCCGTTATGAAGGTGCGCAGCAGGTCGGTGGGCAGGTTGGTAGCAGACATGGCTTTCACATATTGGTTTCTTATGACTTTATTTGAACTATAAATTTTTCCTATTCGACCGCAATGGATAGTTTCATGCCTATGAACCGCACTGAATTTCATAAACTGTTCAAGTCACCTGGCCCTGTTGTACTGCCGGTCATCCACGTGCTTGATACTGTGCGCACGCTGGAGAATGTCCGGGTGCTGGTCGGCGAAGGCGCTGCGGGTTGCTTTCTGATCAATCATGATTTTGGGGTGCCGGAGTTCGAGCCGATCATCAAGGATGTGCGCAATGCCTTCCCCATGATGTGGATGGGGGTCAACTTTCTGGCGGTGACGGGACTTGATGCGTTTCCGGTGCTTGGTGCGTTGCAGCAGGAAGGTTGCCTGGTCGATGGCTACTGGGCCGATGATGCCCGTATCGCTGAACATGCAACTCATCAAACTGAAGCCGAAGAGATCAACCTGATGCGAGAGAGCAGTCTGTGGACGGGACTTTACTTTGGTGGGACCGCCTTCAAGAAGCAACGTGAGGTCGCACCACAAAACCATGAGGTGGCTGCGCGCAAGGCGTGTGTCCACATGGACGTTATCACCACCTCTGGCGTGGCCACCGGCAAGGAAGCCGATCTCGGCAAGATCGAGGACTTCCGCAAAGGGATCGGCGACAGGCCGTTGGCATTGGCATCCGGCATCACGCCGGACAACGCGCATGCCTACGCTGATGTGGATTGTTTCATGGTGGCAACCGGCATCAACCATGATCGCAACTTTTACGATATCGACCCCGCTCGACTCAAACAGCTGATGCGTATCACCCGTGAACTTGGAGGAGGCACACCATCATGACGACACACGACAAGGGTCCGCGCGATGATCGCTGGTATCTCAACATTATGGCACCCAACACCAAGGGCGAGAAGTTCGCCTGGCTCGACCCGACATCGATCTACATTAATGGAACGGCCTTTCATGATCTGTTGGATGATCTGGTAGCCGACCTTGATGGCCTCGAGATTGATGTCGTGGGGGGCCTGGATGCCATGGGATTTGTGCTGGGCTCGGCGTTGGCAACCAGGCTGGACGTTGGCTTCTTGCCAATCCGCAAGGCGGGTAAGCTTTGTGTCGATACGGACTGTGTGACGTTCTCCAATTACTCGGGTCGCACGCAGGACATGGAAATGCGCAAACCTGCCTTCGCACCGGGCACCCGGGTTCTGCTGGCTGACCAGTGGGTCGAGACTGGCGGCACCATGGACGGAGCGATCCAGCTGGTCGAGCGCCAGCAGGGCAAGGTGGTTGCCATGGCTGCAGTCGCCATTGAGGAAAATGACCGAACGCGTGCATACCGACAGATGTACCGCTGCGTGGCAGCTGTCATCCCGGGTTCTCGCTTGCAGAGCGAATGCAACGCCCAACACCTATCGAGCTTTGAGCGTTATCGGCCCGAACTGGCGTTTCCCAATCGAACAGCGATCCGCGGCTGAAGCGTGGACAGGGTTTAAGACATTTGCTGATTTTCGTGAAACGTAAATCCGCGCATGTAGTGCATAATTCTCAAGTAGTGAACAATCTCATATTCTAACCCTGATGAAACTGTAAAAGGCTTTCACTGGCATAATATGACTGAATGTTTGGCGGCAATTCATGCAAGCAGGTGGGCTTGCTCAACGCATCTTCAAGGCGCGTGAAGCGACATCGGCAATGATACGATGGGCAGACAGCATTGCACCTTCTTGCCACCCAGGCAGTTCACTGACTTGGTCACCAGCAAGATAAAATCGTTTCTCCGGCTTGATAAGTTTCTGGTAGTTTTTGTCGGAAAAGCCATCTTTCCATTTCGGCCACGCACCGG
>JBAUGO010000473.1:0-2317 GCA_049679775.1 Anderseniella sp. | reverse complement strand
GTCCACACGTCGATATCAAGCTGATCACATTGGCAACGACATCGATAACCGTGCGCATAACGACACAGTCAACGACATGGGGGGCGCTATGGCGCAAAACAAAACGCCCTCCCGTAAACAGGAAGGCGCTTCGACCAGAACATCAGGTGGGGCAACCCGTGTCCTGTATGGAACAGACCCGCGAGGTGAACTTGCCAGGGGAACAAGATATCTCAAACCTGGGCAGTCTGTACTGATTTACAAAACACAACTCACATCAATGAATACGCATTATCATCAATCAGGATCATTCATCGCCTGATGCTGCCATTGGCAGATCATCGTCAATAACGCCATCCTCATCCGCCTTGATTGCATCCGGATCGGTAATCCGGTCTGCGATCAGGCCAGCATTGGCGCGAATAGCCGCTTCAATCGTATTGGCAATATCAGGGTTTTCACGCAGGAATGTCTTGGCATTCTCACGACCTTGCCCGACACGCTCGCCATTGTGGGAGAACCATGAACCGGACTTCTCAACAACCCCAGCTGTCACGCCCAGGTCCAGCAACTCGCCTACCTTGGAAATTCCTTCGCCATACATGATGTCAAATTCAACCTGCCTGAACGGCGGAGCCACCTTGTTCTTCACAACCTTGACACGAGTCTGGTTGCCAACAACCTCATCGCGATCCTTGATGGCGCCAATCCGGCGAATATCCAGGCGCACCGATGAATAGAACTTGAGCGCATTACCACCCGTTGTGGTTTCCGGATTGCCAAACATCACGCCAATCTTCATGCGAATCTGGTTGATGAAAATCACCATGCAATGGGTCTTTGAGATCGAACCCGTCAGCTTGCGCAATGCCTGGCTCATCAGCCGCGCCTGCAGACCCGGCAAACTGTCACCCATGTCACCTTCAAGTTCTGCACGCGGTGTCAGGGCTGCAACCGAGTCAATGACCAGCACTTCAACAGCCCCCGATCGTACCAGCGTATCGGCAATCTCAAGGCCCTGCTCACCTGTATCAGGCTGCGAAATCAAAAGCTCATCAACATCAACGCCAAGCTTGCGGGCATAGATCGGGTCCAGCGCATGTTCAGCATCCACAAACGCGCAAATACCACCCCGCTTCTGACATTCCGCAATAACGTGCAGCGCAAGCGTGGTCTTGCCTGATGATTCAGGACCATAAATTTCAACAACACGCCCCTTCGGCAAACCGCCGATACCAAGCGCAATATCAAGACCAATCGAACCGGTTGAAATAGCCTCAACCTCAATTGCCTTGCTTGAGCCCAGTTTCATCACCGAGCCCTTGCCAAATGCACGTTCTATCTGACCTAACGCAGCTTCAAGAGCTTTCTTCTTGTCCACTGAACCACCACCTTCTACAACTTTGAGGTTCGTTTGCCCCATGACACTCAAGCTCCTTATTTCATATTGTGTTGCTGCTCGCCAGACCATCTGACGTTCTGTTTATGTTCCACCTTTATGTACTTACTTTGTTCTCATTGCAAGAGAAATTTTATCTTGTTGTTTTAAATGGGAATTTCGCCGTTCTCATGGGTTTCTCAATGGCTCAAGCTAGAACCCGGTCTCGCGCAGCAATACCGAAACAACCCTTGTAGCGATTCTCGTGGCAATGCTGCGACGCTTGCCGGTCGCAACCACAACGCCGCGCACTTCGCGAGGCCACTGCTTCAAAATGTCCGGCTCGCCAGCAGAGGCAAAGTGCACCGGAAACATCGCAGATGTCGTACGCAGATTGCCATTTGCATCAGGTGAGGCATCAACCGTTCCACCATAGGTCGATGATAACAGTTTCAATTCACGAGCCGCACTGGTGCCTGCCCCGACAAATGCCAGCGACACCTCCACCTTGCCAAGGCTTGCATCATCGGCAATGAAGGTTCCCGAAGCACCAGGATCAAGTCGCGACACATCCTGTTCAGCAACAACCCCGCGCGCCGTTGGCGTGATCTCACCAGCGATATGCACCAGCCGGCTCTTGGGGTTGACCCACACGCCGGTCGCCAGATTGGGCAGCACTTGCGTCACCAGTCCTGCCGTTTGCGCACGCACCTCCAGTTTTGCCCGACGCGCAGCGAAACCCTCAATCTCACGTACCAGCATGGCACGCTCACGCTCAAGCACGGCTCCTTGCGCCCGGTCCTGATCATCGCCCGCTATCCGTTGCAGACGCTGCTGTGTCAGTTCCAGCCGCAACTTCGCCAGAGCTTCGCGATAGTCCAGCTCCGGCACGCTCAAGACCATCAAAATATCGCCTGCATTGACCCGATCATGTGCCGAAACCCTGATGTCAACGATTTG
>JBAUGO010000472.1:0-2567 GCA_049679775.1 Anderseniella sp. | reverse complement strand
CTGTTCACCATTGAGCTTTGGTGGTGCCAGATCGGGGATGTCCCACTGCAACGAGATACGTTTGCGCGAGGCATCAAACACCCGACGCGATATGCCTCTGGCTTGTGCTTCCGGCCAGAGATTGTCCATGAAGGTTTCAAAGCCCTTTTCGGCATTGCGCTTGTAGGTGGGTGATGCCTCAATGGCGCGAGCTGGCGAAGAGGCAAAGCCTGATGCAACGAGGCTGGCTGCAATGAGGCTGGCACTGAGGGTGCGTGGAATCAGTTTCTTTTTCATGGCCATGATGATGCGGTCCGTATGGAATTGTTTCAAGACCTGACATGCTGTTCACTTGCGGTTCTGTTCAAAAACCATCACATTGAGCAACAACAGTTCATGTGATTTGCCATAAGCAGGATTAATTGCGATTTGGCATTGCGCATAAAATTTTTTCCGAAGATCGGATATTGAAAACATGAAATTCTTCTCTCGCACGATCAGCTCTGTCTTGCTCCTTGCAGGGTCCACTTTCCTGTCACCAGCAGGTGCAGCCCAATCAACGGGTCCGGACCCATATGCTGACCTTCGCATTGAAGACTCCTCACCCTCAGGCAGTTACCTTGCCGGGCGATATGCAAGCGCCAAACGCGACACTGAAATTGCAGCGCGTTACATTGCGCGTGCTCTTGAAAGTGACCCGGACAATCCGTTGCTGATCGA
Source organism: Anderseniella sp. (assembly GCA_049679775.1). Classification (GTDB taxonomy): domain Bacteria; phylum Pseudomonadota; class Alphaproteobacteria; order Rhizobiales; family Aestuariivirgaceae; genus Anderseniella. The sequence goes on along the minus strand of JBAUGO010000472.1, from coordinate 1,868 downwards.
ACGCGCCTTCACGCTCGAAGTGTCGTCGGGCAATATTGAGAGCGCTGAAAACTTTGCCACAGATGTGTTGAAGTTCAACGACCAGCATCGCCTGTCATTACTGGTGCTTGGCCTCAAGGCCATGCGCGAAAACAAGCAGGCACTCGCACGCCAACACTTTGCAAAGGCTTCCTACACGCCAATCGGTGAACTGACCTCATCACTGTTGATCGCCTGGTCATATGCCCAGGAGCGCAACCTGAAAGCGGCACTTGGCGAACTGGACAAGCTGAAACAGAATCAGGCGTTTGAAAACTTCAGGCTTTTTCATTCAGCCTTGATGGCTGACATGCTGGATGACAGAAACCGGGCCGAGGTGTTTCACAAACAGGCCTATGAGAATGCCGGAACGTCCTTGCGCGTGGTTCAGGCCTACGGCAATTTTCTGGAACGTACGGGTCGCCAGGATGAAGCCGTCAAGGTTTATGAGCTATTCCTGGAGGCCACACAGGTGAACCCGCTTGTTGAGGGCGCGCTGCAACAGCTCAAGGAAGGCAAGCCTGCTGAACGGTTTATTGCTGAACCTGGTGCTGGTGTGGCTGAAGCTCTGTATTCAATCGCGGGCGCACTCACTGATGAACGCTCCATTGACATAGCTTTGGTCTATGCACGGCTCGCGCTTTCCAACCATCCAGAGTTTCCTGAGGGCCAGACGCTACTGGGTGAGGTTTACACGCAGATGAACCTGCACGAGCAAGCCATCGCAGCCTACGAGAATATTCCTGAGCAATCATTGCTGCGCTCAAGTGCTGTCGTGCAAATTGCGACAAACCTGAACCAGCTTAAAAAGTTTGACGAGGCCGTAGCGATCCTGAATGGGCTGGTGGCGCGTGAACCAGCCAACTACAATGCGCTCTTGTCGCTCGGTAATCTGTATCGCCTGAATGAAAAGTGGGTTGATGCAGCTGACGCCTATACTCGGGCATTGGCTCGTGTGGACGAACCTGGCCCACAGCACTGGTCGGTCTATTATTTCCGCGGCATTGCTTTTGAACGAGCAGGGCGCTGGGAAAATGCTGAACCTGATTTTCGCAAAGCTCTGCGCTTTCAGCCTGAGCAGGCAGCGGTCTTGAACTATCTCGGATATTCGCTGATTGAAAAACGCCTTAATCTGACCGAAGCGTTCGAGATGGTTGAAAAGGCTGTCGGCTTGCGTCCGAACGACGGTTATATTGTCGACAGTCTTGGCTGGGGTCACTATCAACTTGGTCGCTATGAAGAGGCGGCAAAACTGCTTGAACGCGCTGCCGGACTTCGCCCGGAAGACCCTGTGATAAATGATCATCTGGGGGACGCATTGTGGCGTGTGGGTCGCAGACTGGAAGCCAAATTCCAGTGGCAATATGCGCTGGATTCAAACCCCACGGAATCAGATGCAGAAAAAATCAGAAAAAAACTGATCGAAGGTTTGCCCGAAGCAAAACCGGTTGCGCCACCTACTGCATCAGGCACCGAGAAGCCCAACAAGTCCTGACCACGTTCCGGCGGTTCTTGCCATGATTACAGAGTTTGCTCCCGCAAAGATCAATCTTGCATTGCATGTGACAGGCAGGCGCGAGGACGGCTATCACTTGCTCGATTCAGCCGTCATGTTTGCCGCTGATGCGGGCGATACTCTGGAAGTTGAAAAGGCTGACGTTACATCACTGCATATTTCGGGTCCGTTTTCTGAAGGTCTTGAAACTGATGAGAACAATCTGGTTCTGAAAGCCCACACGGCATTGAGCACCCATTTCCCGGGTAAGGTTGCTGCCTGTGCCATGACACTAACCAAGGCGTTGCCGGTGGCGTCAGGCATTGGTGGCGGGTCAGCCGATGCAGCTGCAGCC
>JBAUGO010000471.1:0-1727 GCA_049679775.1 Anderseniella sp. | reverse complement strand
CACCTGATATCCGATCTCCGAGCCATACAGACCGAGCGTCACGCCACTGATGACGCATACGGCCCCGATGGCGCCAACAGCCAGTGTCTTGGCGATCAATCCGGTCTTGCCGTAATTGCGAGATGATTTTTTCATGCGTTTGGCCCGTATGGCCGCAACGGAAAAACCATCAGGTTCAATCCGGTAATCGTCATATGCCGAGCGAGGGTTCATATCCCCCAGCAAACTGTTTTGCATTGCTGGCACCATCGCATCTGTCTCATCGAGCGGCAGAAAGGTGTTGTCGTTGAGATGTTGGCTAAAGAGACGCGGTGTACGCTTGGCTGGCCCTTCATGCGTTGCTCGGGCCGAGTGTGTGGGGCGGTCAATGCGTCTTATGATCGGACCATCAAATTCATCATCAATGGCGTCATTGGCGGGGGACTCAAATCGGAAGCCAACTGACATACCACTGGTTTTCGGGCGAAGCTTATCGCTATCCATAAAACCGGGCTGATCATCTTGCTTTGTAAACTGGTTTGTATCTGCTTCTTCATCATTGCCGATGAGGGGGCGTTCGGCAGCAACTGACATAATGGATGTTCCCGTGATCGAAAGAGAGCCGTCCTTCAGTTTTGCAGTCTTGGATTTGATCAAGACCTCAATATGATCCGTATGAGGCAATATTGTGGACCCGTAGTTTTTGAAAATGGTTTGCGGGGCTTGTTTTTAAAGCTGATTTGGCCCTAGCGCAGATGAATAAAATCATGCTTTACCCAGTTCGAAACCCCTAGACAGGAATGAGCCGTGCAGGAAATCGTCAAACCGTTTATTGAACGCGCAGCCAGACGCAATGGGTTGATTGTCTACCCCGAAGGCGATGACCTCCGCGTCATCGAGGCTGCGGTGCAGCTTCGCAAGGCTGGCCTCATGCGGGCCGTACTGCTCGGTGATGAAGACGCGATTGGCAAGATATTCATCGACAAGGGGTTTGATCGTGACGGCATTGATATTCTCAATCCTCTGACTTCACCCGACCTGGTCAGTCTGGAGCGTGAGCTTCATGCCAGAAAGCCTGAGTTGAATGCACAGAAGGTGTCATCCATGGTGCGTGACCCGCTTTATTTTGCAGGTGACATGGTTGCAAAAGGCAAGGCGGACGCAATGATTGCTGGTGCTGCCACAGAAACCGGCAAGGTGATTTCTGCTTCTTTGCGCACGGTTGGACTGACCCCCGGCACAAAGCGGCTTTCAAGCTACTTCCTGATGTCGGTGCCAAACCATCGCGGGCAGGGCCGCAAGGACTTCCTGTTCGCCGACTGTGCGGTCAATATTGATCCTCCAGCTGAAGACCTGGCGGAAATAGCCATAGCCACGGGCGCAACGGCAGCAAAACTGCTATCAGAGCCTGTGAAAGTGGCGCTGTTGTCCTTTTCCACCAAAGGCAGTGCCGCGCATGCAAATGTCACCAAGGTGACGGATGCCCTGGCAATCGTTCGTGAGCGAGTGCCTGGCCTTGCCGTTGATGGTGAGTTGCAGGTTGATGCAGCGCTTGTGCCGTCTGTTGCTGAGCGCAAGGTGAAAGGTGGTGCTGGGGTTGCCGGTGATGCGAACGTGCTTATTTTCCCGGACCTTAACTCAGGCAATATTGGGTACAAGCTGGTGCAGTACATGGCCAATGCAGATGCAATCGGGCCGTTTTTTCAAGGTTTTGACAAACCGGTGTGCGACCTGTCGCGCGGATGCTC
>JBAUGO010000470.1:0-7212 GCA_049679775.1 Anderseniella sp. | reverse complement strand
GGGTGGTGGCTTCCCAGAGGTGATCGCCATAGCTGACCGGGTCGAACGCTTCGCCACCGGGTAGCGGGGATATTACGGTATCGACGGATGGTTCATAGAAGAAAGGCACTGAATAGCGCTGGCGGTCCTTGCCAATGACACGGTGCAGGGTGGCGTTGATGCGTCCACCGGTCCAGCGCGCCAGCAACTTGCCGAAGTTTACAGCAAGTGTACCTTCGCTTGGTGGCACATCGATCCAATCGCCATCCCTGGTCTTTGCCTGCAGGCCTTCAACGCCGTCCTGGGCAAGTAGTGTGACAAAGCCTGAATCAACATGACCGCGAGCCAGCAGGTAATATTTCTGGTCATTGTGCGTGACGTGGATTTCTTCTGTTGCACCAGCAAAGCTTTCCGAAGTGCGTAGCGGATAGTGCAACAACCTGAGTGTCGAGATGCCACGTTCAAAGGCCTTGTCGAAAGTAGCCTCATCAAGATTGAGACCCCTTGCGAGGGCGCGCATAAGGGCACAGCCAGCGCTTTCCATTTCTATGTAGTAACGGGTGATGGCATCATGCCAGCCTGGCAGATCTGCTGCATTTGGAACGGGTGTTGCCTCGGTCAACGGGTCACCGGGGATGACGCGGCTTGCGCCATGTGCCACGTCTGGCCCCAGGTCGATACCTTCTTTCCAGGTTGGGTGTCCGGGGGTCAGCGGAAACCAGCCGCGATAGACATTGTCGCGTGCCGGATCGAAATTCTGCCGATAGAGTAGACGCTTCTTTTCATCGGACAGCGCGAATATGGACAGCAACTTCTTGCGAATGGCTGGTGACAACGTGTCATTCGGCAACCCTGTTACCGTCATGAATCCGCTGCTAGTGGCAGCAGACATTATCGCGCGGTCAGTTGCGTCCCTTGTCGGCGACGGAGCACCGAAAAGGGACGAGATGTCGATGACCGGTATTTTGGTCATCAGGCCGCTTCACGACGCAAGGGCTGACACATGCAATGGACGCCTCCGCCAGCCCATGTGAACATGGTCATGTCGGGATCGTAGACGGTGAAGCCTGCTGCGCGCATCTTGGCGTTCAGGTCTGTGGCCCCAAGCGTTGACAGCACACGGTCATTGCCCAATGCCACGACATTGCAACCAAGTGCCATGGTTTCCTTGAAGGTGGCCGGGATGATCTCGATCTTCTTTTCCTTCAACCATGTAACGATGTCGTCAGGTGTGGTTTCGAGACACACGGCTGCGCAGTTGTCGTTCAGCATGCACACCATCAGGTCGATATGCACATAGAACTGGTCAATGGGCGCATATTTGATTTCCCAGCCCTCGGCCTTGAACCAGTTGGCCACCTGAAAAGCTGCGACTTCTTCTGAGCGATGGTCGGTATAGCCAACAAGCGCTACGCCGTGGCGTATGATGTTGAAGTCGCCGCCCTCGAACTGGCCAGCCGAGACCATGTCGTAGATGGGGATGTTGTTTTCCATATAAAAGCGCAGTGCTGTTGCGTATTCGCCGCGCCTGCGTGGACTTGCAAGCTGGCAAATAACCGCGCCATAAGGGCTCATGAAAGACGAATCGCGGGCATATATCTGATACGGCACGCTCTCATCCACGGGCAGGAAATGTGTTGTAACGCCAGCGCTTTCGTAGGCGTCAACCATTTCGCGGTGCTGACGCATGGCGAGCTGCTTGTCGAACTGGAGGTTGCGGCGGAGGGTGTCGCGCACCAGAGATGACCATGCTGCGTTCTCCAGACCCAGCCACCGAAAGCTCTCGGCAGGCCCCAGCAAGACATCGCGCAGGACACCGGTTTCTGATTTCAGATACCAGTCCTTCATTTCGGGTGTGCCGCCGCCTTCAACACGGGCACGCAAGGGTGTTTGGTTTGTTGACATGGTTCGCTCCAGGCTTTGGTTTCAAAATGGATGAGACCAGTGTGATGTGACAAAAATTATCTGACAAGTGAATATTTTATCTGTACTGTTGACAAAAATTATCCTGATGCGAGTACAGTCATTGTCTGGCAGATTTGAAAGATTGCCTTCTGTAAAGGCGCTGCAAGCCCTTGTGGCCCTGCACAGGCTGGGCAGCACCACCGCTGTTGCCGATGAAATGTCGCTGACACGTTCTGCCGTCAGCCATATGTTGCGCAGGCTTGAGGCTGATCTGGGGTTTGTTCTTACCGAGCCGGACGGTCGCGGGATACGTCTTACCCCTCGTGCCTCGCGATATGTGGAGCAGGCCCGGATGGCAATAGACATCATGAAGAAGGCGGCTGGAGAAACGGATCAGCGATTGTCCGGTGGCTTGAAGATCGTTTGTCCGCCGGGCTTTGCCACATTTTGGCTCGCTGACCGGATTGGAGGATTTGCGCGTCAATACGGTGATGTTGAACTGTCCATCGCAACATCACGCGCGTTGGGCGATATTCGGGATGAAACGGCAGATGTGCAAATAGCCTTTGGTGATGAGGCAGAGATGCGCGACGTGGCACGCCTGTTGGCCAGGGTGTCGTTGTTTCCAGTTTGTGCGCCATCGACGCTGAGCGATGAGCAAGGATTGCGACTGGCGTCCGATTTGTCACGCTTCAGGCTTCTGCATCTGGTGACCCATGTAGACTGGCAGCGCTGGCTTGATGCGTCTGGCGCGCAGGGTGTTGATGCGCGTTCAGGCTTGATATGCTCCGACATGCCGATGGTGCAGATGGCAGCTGCCGCAGGGCAAGGTGTGGCACTGGGAGATGATCTTACAGCGCGCTCAGCTCTCAATGCCGGTTCGCTGGTGCGGCCGTTTTCCCTGTCGATCCCCAGCAGGTGGAGTTACTTCATGCGGGTTGCATCAGAAGGTCCCTCAAAGGAAGCAGCTTCTGCGTTTGCAGATTGGGTCAGCGCAGAGTTGCAACAGCATGCCTGGCCCTGATTGGGCGCGCCGGGACCATCAGGTAACTGCATTCTTGGCTTTTACGCCAGTTACGGCCTTTCCGGAGAACAGAGAGGTGGCAATCAGCTTTGTGCGCAACTGATTGGCAAGATTTTGTTCCATGATATTACGGATGTCCTCATTTTTCTTGAGGAAATCACGTAGTTTGTCTGCCTCAAAGCGCAGCAAGTGCATCTGTTTCGATACTTGTACTGTTGCCGTGGCTGGTTCACCGGACAGGTAGGTCACGTCGCCGATGACTGTGCCTGAATGAGTCGTGGCAATTCTTTGACCGTTGACCACTATGTCGGCGCAGCCAGAAGCAAGATAGCAAAAATGATCCAGCCGCTCACCTTCCCGGGTTAATATCGTTTCTGGTTTGGCTGTCATCCAGATGCCGGTGTTGAGGAGAACGCGTGCGCGTTCGCGTGGTAGTCCAGCAAGTACATCACCCATGAACAATAACTCATTGTCGCTGAAATTCAGGCGTGACTGGATGTAGTACATGCGAAAGATACCGACGATAGAGATTATGATCCACGAAATCTGGATGATTGCTGAGGACAGGTTGAAATTGGATAGAAGGCTGATGAGCACACAGGCTGCTGCTGCCATGTTTATAGCGGGATAAAGATAACCCTGGCCGCGTAGAAATCCGGTCTGCAGTGCAGCGTATGAGCCGAGGTAAAGCGAAACACCTATCATGCCGATGACGTCATAGAGCGCGGGAATTGCAAAAAAATCGGCCAATGGGATATTCCCGGTTTGAATATGGGCAGGTTTCGGGTTGCATTTGAATAGCGACGCCTTCGACATAAGCACAAAGGAGCTGACATTGTAGAGTAGTTTTCTTTAGGGTCAATTGAATGACAGAGACGATTCGCATAATTGGCATCGATCCGGGCTTGCGAAATACCGGATGGGGCATCATTGGCGTGCAAGGCACGAGGCTGACCTATGTGGCTGACGGTACGATCAAGTCTGATGCAACCGCACCGCTGGCTGAGCGGTTACTACAATTGCATGAACAGTTGCGCGATGTAGTGGCGAGCTTTGCACCAGATGAAGCGGCGGTGGAAGAAACCTTCGTCAACAAGGATGCGCGTGCCACGTTGAAATTGGGTCAAGCCCGCGGCATTGCCATGCTGGTGCCGGCACAGGCGGGTTTGAGCGTGGCAGAATATGCACCAAACCTGATCAAGAAGACCGTTGTGGGGGCAGGTCATGCCGACAAGCACCAGATTCAGGCAATGGTCAAAATTCTACTGCCCAGGGCCATGCCCAATTCTGCCGATTCAGCCGATGCGCTGGCCATCGCCATCTGTCATGCGCAACACAGGAAGTCGGCATCGCTGGTGGCGGCATTGAGGGTTGCAGGGTAGTTTGTTCTTGACTTGTTCTTGTGGTAAGAGTATTTCTTACTGAGTAAGAATGAGGTGTGCCATGAAAGTGACAAGCAAAGGTCAGGTGACCATCCCGCGCGACTTGCGCGAACTGGCGGGTATCGAACCTGGCAGTGAGGTCATCTTTGCGCTTGAGGATCACAAGATAACCATTTCTCCAAAACATTCGAAACGGCGTGAAGATATGCAGGCGCGCATGGAAAAAATGATGGCGCACCTGAGAAAAATGCGCGGTACGGGTGATCAGGGAATGAACGCTGATGACGTGATGAAAATGACACGCGACCGGCAGGACAGTTAAGCGTCATGGGGGTAATTGTTGATACAAATGTGCTGATTGACCTGACAATTGATACGCCGCGTTGGACAGACTGGTCGCGGGCAGCTGTGATGAAAGCATCCCGCCGCGACACGCTGATCATCAATCAGGTCATCTATTCCGAGTTCGCCACGCGTTACGACAATGAAGACGAGATAGCGGAAGTTCTCGATGAGCGGTTTTTTGTTCGTGAAAGCCTGCCATGGTCGGCTGCATTCATGGCAGGCCATGTCTTTCAGACTTATCGTGAGCGTGGCGGGGCGCGAGACCGCACGTTACCAGATTTCCTGATCGGTGCCCATGCAGCGGTAATGGGATATGAGGTTATCACGCGGGATCCGGCTGGGTATCGCAACTATTTCGCAGGCTTGTCACTTGTTACTCCGGAGACGCACCCATGATTGGCAGGCTCAAGGGTATCGTCGATGACTATGGCGATGACTACGTGATCCTCGACGTGCAGGGTGTGGGCTATCACGTGTCATGCTCAACCAAGACGCTGGCAGCTTTGCCGTCGAAGGGTGAGGCGGCAGTGCTGCAAACCGAAATGCTGGTGTCTGAAAACGCGATCCGGCTGGTGGGCTTTTCAACTGAAGCCGAGCGCGGCTGGTTCCGGTTGCTGGATAATGTGCAAGGCGTTGGCACCAAGGTGGCACTTGCCTTGTTGTCCACACTCACGACCTCTGAATTGACCAACGCGATAGCGCTGGGCGACAAGGCAATGGTGGGCCGTGCCAATGGCGTGGGACCGAAACTTGCCCAGCGCATTGTAACTGAGTTGAAGGACAAGGCGCCTGCCTTCACAGGTGGCGACAGTGCGCTGGCGGCAGTGGCTGGTGCGCTGGATGCGCCACGGCCAACAGCTGCGGCAGAAGCAGTGTCAGCGCTGGTCAACCTTGGCTACGGCCAATCACAGGCAGGTGCGGCGGTGTCTGCTGCCATGCGTTCTGCTGGTGAGGACGCGGCTACCGAAACACTGATCCGTCTGGGCCTCAAGGAGCTGGCGCGGTGAGTTCTCGCGTTGATCCATTAGTTATTTCAGCGCCTTTCCTGTTTTTTCATTCCTTGTCTGAAAACATGTTCCTTGCTATACTCCAAAAGTAAGGAGTTTGAGGAAAAGTAATGACAGCGCATAGTACCATTACCGCAAAGGGGCAGACCACAGTGCCCAAGGAAATCCGCGACCTGCTCAAACTAAAGCCGGGCGACAGGATCGAGTACGTGGTGGAGGCTGATGGCCGGATCACACTCAAGGCCCGCAACCTGCGTGCAGCCGACCTTGCTGGGTTTCTTGGTAAACCGCCAGGCGGGCCTTTGACCATCGAGGAAATGGACAACGCGATTGCGGCTGCCGTTACCGAACGCTACGAAAGATCGAAACGTTGATTGCTGTCGATACGAATGTCCTGTTGCGGCTTGTGGTGGTGGACCACGCCAAGCAGAACAAAACGGCTGCAGCTTTCTTCGCGCAGCGTAGCGCGGCTGATCCGGCCTATATCAGCGAGATGACTCTCGCCGAGTTTGTCTGGGTGCTGCGGTCAGCGTACAAGTTTGACCGCGACAGTCTGGTTTCTGTCCTGACTCATCTGCTTGCCACAGAGGACTTGCTGTTTGCCAAGGCTGATGAAATACGTATGGCATTGTCGAACGATGCGAAGGGCGATCTGGCCGACAGGCTGGTCGCACAGTTTGCAAAGTCCGCTGGATGTGAAAAGACCGTCACCTTCGATAAACACGCCTCGCGTACTGTTGATGGCATGGAGCTGCTGAAATGAATGACCGCCTGATTGCAGCCGCCCCACGTGGCGAGGATGAGTTTGACACGCATCTGCGCCCGCAGGTGCTGGATGAATTCATCGGTCAGCGTCAGGCCAAGTCCAACCTGAAAGTGTTCATTGAGGCAGCACGCACAAGGGGTGAGGCGCTGGATCATGTGCTGTTTGCCGGCCCGCCCGGCCTCGGCAAGACAACGCTGGCTCAAATCGTGTCGCGTGAGCTGGGGGTAAACTTCAAGGCAACGTCAGGCCCGGTCATTGCCAAGGCAGGCGACCTTGCTGCACTTCTGACCAACCTCGAGGACCGAGATGTGCTGTTCATCGACGAGATTCACAGGCTCAGCCCGGCGGTTGAAGAAGTGTTGTACCCGGCCATGGAGGACTTTCAGTTAGATCTGATCATTGGTGAAGGCCCGGCTGCGCGCTCGGTACGCATTGACCTCGCCCGGTTCACGCTTGTCGGTGCGACCACGCGAACCGGCCTGTTGACAACCCCGTTGCGGGACAGGTTTGGCATTCCGGTGCGACTGAATTTTTATGAAGAAGATGAGCTGCTTGATATTGTGACGCGTGGTGCAAGAGTGCTGGGCCTTGCCATGAGCGAGGATGGCGCGCTGGAAATTGCCCGCCGTGCGCGCGGTACGCCGCGCATTGCTGGCAGGTTGTTGCGGCGTGTGCGCGATTTTGCCTCCGTCGATGGCACCGTAACGGTGGACCGTGAAGCGGCCGACAAGGCCTTGCGGCGGCTTGAGGTGGATTCTCTGGGGCTCGATGCGCTTGACCATCGTTACCTGAAATGTATCGCGG
>JBAUGO010000468.1:0-4929 GCA_049679775.1 Anderseniella sp. | reverse complement strand
GTCCAGTACGCGTTTGTCGCCAGCGGAATCAAAGCTGATTGACAGTTTGTTGCCGTCGACATGGGTCACTGTGCCGGGGCCGAATTTCTGGTGCTGGATGCGGTCACCCCGAGAAAATGAAATCGGTCCACTGTCTGATGCGGTGAGGGAACCTTCAACGATGCGCGGGGTGGAGCGCATGGCGTTGCCTTCTGCGTGACGTGACTGCGCGCGTTTCCAGCCCGGTGTGTCATAGCCTGAATTAAACGGCTTCATGTCGTCAAATCGCGAGCCACCAAAACTGTCCGCACCACCCAGATTATAACCGCCATAGGACGATGACATGGTGTCAACCTCGACGTGTTCGTTGGGCAGCTCATCGACAAATCGTGACGGCAGGGCGGTTTGCCACATGGCATGGACACGGCGGTTTTGGGCGAACGAAATGGTCGAGCGTTTGCGGGCACGGGTAATGCCGACATAAGCCAGGCGGCGTTCTTCCTCCAGTCCGGCCTTGCCGTTTTCATCCAGCGAACGCTGGTGCGGGAACAGGCCTTCCTCCCATCCGGGCAGGAAAACCACATCAAACTCAAGTCCCTTGGCCGCATGCAATGTCATAATCGAGGCCTTTGCCTCATGTTCACCGGATTGCTCGACATCCATAACCAGCGCGATGTGTTCAAGAAAACCTTCCATGGTCTCGAACTCGTTCATGGAGCGCACAAGCTCTTTCAGGTTTTCAAGGCGGGAGGGGGCTTTGGGGTCCTTGTCCTGCTGGTGCATTTCGGTATAGCCGGACTCATCCAGAATGATTTCGGCAACTTCGGTATGAGACATGGTCTGGACAGACGTACGCCAGCGGGAAAATTGTGACAGAAGGTCCGTCAGGGCTTTGCGAGCCTTGGCAGGGAGTTCCTCGGTGGTGACGATGTCTTGCGCTGCCCGGTACAGCGATATGCCACTGGCGCGAGCGACGGCGTGGATTTTCTGGATGGAGTTATCACCAATGCCGCGCTTGGGCGTGTTGATGATGCGCTCCAGGGCAAGGTCATTGTCAGGCGACATGGTCACCTTGAGATAGGCGAGTGCGTCACGAACCTCGGCGCGTTCATAAAAGCGGGGTCCGCCTACGACACGATAGGGCAAGCCGAGTGTGATGAAGCGGTCTTCAAAGGCACGCATCTGGAATGAGGCTCGCACCAGAATGGCAATTTCTTCCAGTGAAGTGCCTGAACGCTGAGCCTGTTCAATGTCCTCACCAATGGCACGGGCCTCTTCGTCACCGTCCCAGTGTCCACGCACAACAACCTTTTCGCCATCGTTCTGGTCGGTGCGGAGCGTTTTTCCAAGACGGCCTTCATTGTGGGTGATCAGGCCGGAAGCGGCCCCCAGAATGTGTGGAGTTGAACGATAATTACTTTCAAGGCGAATAACCTTTGCGCCCTGAAAGTCCTTTTCAAAACGCAGGATGTTATCAACCTCGGCACCGCGCCAGCCATAGATGGACTGGTCATCATCGCCTACGCAACAGATATTCTTGTGGCCTTGCGCCAGTAGCCGCAGCCATAAATATTGCACCACGTTGGTGTCTTGATATTCATCCACCAGCATGTACTTGAAGCGCTTTTGATATTCGCCAAGCACTTCTGGATTTTCCTGAAACAGGCGTAATGTCTCCAATAGCAGATCGCCAAAGTCCACCGCGTTCAGGACTTTCATGCGAGCCTGGTATTCGGCATAAATTTCAACGCCCAGTCCGTTGCCATAGGCAGCACCTTCACCTGCCGGAACCTTTGACGGAAGAAGTCCACGGTTCTTCCAGCCGTCAATGTGGGCAGCCAGTTGACGGGCGGGCCAACGTTTCTCATCAATTTGCCGAGCCTGTATGAGTTGTTTCAACAGGCGGATCTGGTCATCGGTATCGAGAATGGAGAAGTCTGATTTCAAACCAACCAGCTCTGCGTGGCGACGCAGGATTTTTACGCCGATGGAATGGAATGTTCCAAGCCATGTCATGCCTTCAACCATGCCGCCAATCAGCGAGCCAATGCGATGTTTCATTTCTCGCGCCGCTTTATTGGTGAAGGTCACGGCCAGGATTTCCCCGGGCCAGGCTTTGCGCATGTTGAGAAGGTGAGCAAGACGTGTTGTCAGAACCCGCGTCTTTCCTGTGCCTGCACCCGCCAGTACCAGAAGCGGGCCATCGAGTGTTTCTACTGCAGCGCGTTGTTCAGGGTTCAATGCGCGCAAGTATGGCGGCGCATTTTGCGCCATGGCGCGCGCGGAGAGTGATGTGCTGGCAGGGTTGGAGCTCATGCGTCTTATATAGCATTGCTCTGCCAGCGATTCGATGGTGCGAATAGCCTTTTATGCCTGAAATACAACAGTAAGTGTTTTGCGCTAATCTTGACCATCATGGCAAAGCGCATACTCATCATTCACAATCCGGAAGCTGGCAAGGGCAAACAGGCCCAGTTGGCGCAGGTAGTGCGGTGCCTTGATGAACGCGGTGCTCAAATCACGCAAATATCCACGCAACATAGTGACGATGCTGAAGAAATAGCACGCAGCGAAAGCAAGGCAAACTTTGACGTGATCGCCGTGGCTGGTGGTGACGGCACATTGCAGCAGGTCGTGAACGGACTTGGCGAACAGTCACCACCGCTGGCGTTAATCCCGGTTGGTACGGCGAATGTCGTTGCCATAGAAATGGGGCTTATGCGCAATGGTCAGATGATTGATGCAGATTTACTTGCAGATATAATTCTGAAAGGTGAGACCAAAACCATATGTGCCGGGGCAATCAATGAGCGATTGTTTGTGTTCACTGCCGGTGTTGGATTTGATGCAAATGTTGTTGCGGCTGTATCATCCAGTCTGAAGAAGAAAATTGGTAAACTGGCTTTTGTGGCGGCAGCCATACGGACATTGTTTACATACAAATATCCCCTATTGTCCCTGTCCATAGATGGTCAGAAGTATCGCGGAGCCGGTGTGATTGTCATGAACGGGCAGTACTATGGTGGAAATTACACCATAACCCCTGAAAACAATCTTGCTGATCCGGACTTTGCTGTGCTTGTACTCAAAAGGGCAGGGCGCATGGCGGGTTTGTCCTATCTGGTATCGCTTGCGCAGGGCAAACTGCATAAACGCCAGGATGTGATTTACCTCAAAAATGTCCGGCTGATTGATGTGGATGGACCTGCTGATCTGCCCTGTCAGGCTGATGGTGAAGTTTCAGGCCACTTGCCTGTTCAGATCCGTGCTGACGTCAAGCAAGTTGAATTAATTGTCTAGTTGAGCAACAGTCTTTGCATGACAACAAGCAGAAAGAGCAACGGATTCCAGCCTGATCTTTCGGATCTGGGATTGAAGACGTTGCAGGTGTTCGCTGCTGTTGAGGAAACAAGATCTATATCAATTGCCGCTCAGCGCATGGGCGTGAGTAAGTCATCAGTTTCGCAACACATCACCAATCTGGAAACTATGCTTGCCACTTCTATTCTGGATCGCACGGTGCGCCCTCTTGGCCTCACACCTGCGGGACAGATATTGCGCCATCATGCAGCTCGAGTACTGGAAGCAATGAGCGATGTACGTGCAGAATTAATGCAGGCTTCACTCGCAAGATACTCTGAACTTCGACTTGGCATAATTGATGACCTCGATGCCACTGTAACACCAGAACTGGTCACGCACTTACGCGATAGATTTCCGGCTATTTCAGTTTCAGTCATGTCGGGACGGTCTGATGATTTGATTAGACTGCTGGCTCAACGCGAAGTTGAAGTCGTGCTGTCGAGCAAGCTGCCTGATGCTAAACTGGCACATGAGGATTTTCCGGTTCTGCGTGAACCATTCGTGCTGGTTGCCACCCCGCACGTTTTTGATGATGGTGGTGACCTGCGCTCGCAGTTGGAGCGAGCACCTTACGTGCAATATAATGCCGCGATGCCGATGGGGCAGACAATAGATCAGCAATTGCGCAGGCTTCGGATCAAACTTGCGCCAGTCGCCTCGTTTGATGCGTCGCGTTCTGTTTTTGCCATGATGGAAAAGTGCGGTGGCTGGAGCATCACTACACCGTTGTGCCTGCTCGACAGTGGAGTGCAAGCGGCACGCCTGAAATGTTACCCGCTACCGTTTGCCGCTTTCGGTCGAACGATCCGGCTGGTGGGGCGCAGTGATGAGTTGGGTGGACTTGCCCGAGAACTTGCGCAGGTAACCCGTGATTTATTGACTCTAAGACTGCCGCAAGAACTTGATGCACTTGCGCCCTGGATTGGTGGCGAAGTTGCAATTCTTGGTGATGATGGCCAGTCAGTCAAGGTGATGTCACGACCGGTTTCGATCTAGCGCTAATCAAAGTACGGCCTTAGTCTTCTGGCTTTCGGCCTCATCATCTGGAGGGGTAGCAGGTTGTTATCTATCCCGGATGGTATTGCCTTGATGCGATGCCATTGGAGTAGGTTCGGGGGCTGAGTATTGACCTGATGTTGCCGCATACTGTCAGGTACAAAAAGAGAGCTAGAAAATCGAACGCAATGTTCGAACTGACTTAACTCATATTTCGCAGCTTGCCCTCGGTGAGATATTGTGGCCCGTCTATCAGACAATGGTAGGTCTTTCCCGTGGAGTAGCAAGATGAAATCACAGGCTCGTGTTGTGGTTATAGGTGGTGGGATTGCAGGTTGCTCGACGCTCTATCACCTCACACAGGAGGGGTGGGGCGATGTTGTGCTGCTGGAACGCGATGAATTGACATCCGGCACAACCTGGCATTCGGCAGCACAAGTGACCAACTTTGGTGCTTTGCAGACCATGGTTGGCCTGAAAACCCATTCCATCAAACTTTACAAGGAACTGGCAGATGATCCCGATTATCCGATCAATTATCATCATGCGACCGGCGGTATAAGGCTAGCGTCTACACAAGCGCATCTGGAT
>JBAUGO010000467.1:0-6555 GCA_049679775.1 Anderseniella sp. | reverse complement strand
CGGTGTGACCATTAAGAATGTGCGCCGTGCAGACTTCACGGGATCGATATGGGATGTACGATTGGCGGTCAAGTCACGCTGGCCTGGTAACAGAAGTTATGACAACGTGGCTCGCTGTGATGTTGTTGGAAATCAGGTCAGAAATTTCGTTCTTCGCTAACTGGAAATATTTTTTCTGCCGATCGACATAACAAAATCATGATCACCATACGATGGCCAGACCATCATAAGGGTCGTCTCCAATCAATATATTTGGTCACATTTGCGGGCCTGCATACGGCAGGCCTGCGTCACAGACGCCTTGGAAAACCACAAACACCAGTCTTTTATGCGTCTGCTTCGCAATGTGAACAACTGCACATCACGAAACCGTGAGTCATCCTAGTCTCTCCTCATCAAACAACGGCACACGGGCAGCAACCCAGCCGCTTAAAAACAGGAGATAACCAGATGACCATCAAGCCAATTATCGCAGTCACGCTGCTTGCCGTTTCCACGTTGATGACAGCTTCTGGCACAGCATCCGCAGGTGGTGGCAATTATTACGGCTCACATGGCCATTCATTCGGCCACAGTCACGTTGATCTGGGCCCTGCAGATACATCAGAAGATTATTCACTTTATCACTGCAATAGGCTCAAACAACGCGCAATTCATACCGAGCGCGCAAGCCATTGGCGTGCGTATCGCAAATGTGTCCGACAGTACGGTCATTAAGTCAGGTAATGTTTGACCCCCGTAAATATCCTGACCGACTTGACTGAACTACCGGATCATAAAACCCCATGTTGGCCCGCCCGCTGACATGGGGTTCACTCATCATTCTTCCGGCCATGACGATCAAAAAATCAACTCAAGCATGCAACTTCACGAAAATTCATGCATTTGTTAAGTGTGCATCAGGACAAATATGTGTATTGATAGGCAATTGATGGACGGCATCGATCAGGACATTGCACGCAAAGGCATGATCAAACGAGTGAGCAAGATAACGAATATGACCAGGAACCAAACCAAATCACTTATTTGCGCGGCTGCATTTCTCGCACTGACCACGGCAGCAAATGCACAGGCGATTGATTCCTCAGGGCAGAAATTCATCCCCAAGGGTCATAGCTATGACAGCTCCAATCGCGGATTGCCAACGCTGAACTCGTACGAAGACCAGACAAACAATCGCGCTGATGTGTTTGAGACTGAGATTTACAAGGCTCGCCGAGATCGCGCTTACTGGGATACCTGGGTGAACTCTACCCACGGCACATATCTGGATGGTCAGCCAAGGCTGGCACCTGATTATTGATATTGATCGTAATTAAGGCTAAAAACACAAAAGACGGCAGCAAATGCCGTCTTTTTTATTTAATACAGTTGCTTATACGCACTTCTTCACAAATTGCATCGCTTCACGCTGCGCCAGCATGATCGCTTCTCCGCTCATGCGCTGTGACAGCTTCAACCGTTGCACCCGTGCTTTATGGCTGCCCCGCATGGCTGCCAATGAAAACCACTTGTGAGCATTGATCAGGTCGTTTTCGTTTGCCGCTTCACTTGCCAGCGATATGCCGCGCACAAGAAAACCATCTTCAGGCAATCTGATCTCATCCTCTTTTGGAGTGATATCGCGATAGTCTGACAATTCAATGATTTTGGTCATGGATAATGGCTCTCGGTTACGCTTTACAAGTGATGCCAAGATGCCATTGAAGATTACCAATCAGCGTTAAAAGGTGTGGTTTTCAAACGGTAAATATGTCGTGCCAAAGCGGTTCGTCGTAAGTTTGCATGGAGAGGAAAACCACGGAAAACTGACGAATTCTGGTGTTTTTCCAGCAATCAAGCTTAACTATTTATAAACCATGCCAACCGGTTTAGCTCAGTTATGCGTTAGCCTTGTTTGCCATTACCAAACAGGATTGAATGCGCGTCATCATTTGACTTCAGGTCTTCAGGCTTGCCGCGTCGGTCCTCACCAACCGCCATGCCGCGCTTGACCGCCTCACGCGCCATAACAGCCTCATACCAGCGACGCAAATTGGGGAAATCATCAAGGTTCTGGCCTTGGCGCTTGTGCGGCCTGATCCAGCCAATGCAGGCCATGTCCGCAATGGAATAATCACCCGCAAGATACTCACTTTTGCCAAGTTGTGTGTCCATCACACCATAAAGCCTGGCAACCTCATTTGTGTATCGTTCAATGGCATAGGGAATTTGCTGGCGCGCATAGAACCGAAAATGATGTGCCTGCCCACACATTGGCCCAAGGCCTCCCATTTGCCAGTACAACCACTGCTCGACCTTGACCCTTGTGCGAGGATCAGCCGAATAGAACTTTCCAGTCTTGTTACCGAGATATTGCAGTATGGCTCCCGACTCAAATACCGAAATGGGTTCACCACCTGGTCCTTCATGATCCACAATAGCCGGCATTCGGTTGTTGGGTGCTATGGCCAGAAAATCCGGTTCGAATTGCTCACCTTTCAAGATGTCTACATACCGGACCTCATAGGCAAGCCCGCACTCTTCCAGCATGATAGAGATTTTCCAGCCGTTTGGTGTCGGCCAGTAGTAAAGGTCAATTGGCTTTTGCGTCATGGAAATACCCGGAGAAATCAGTGTATTCGGTTACCCTGGCACGAATAGGAACCGAAACAATTGTTGATACAGGATAATGGTCCGAGCCTGCATAAAGGCCAACTTTTGCAGGTTGCACCAACTGCACATCATCGCTGAGGAATATGTGGTCTATGGCCAGTTGCGGCAAACGGAACACACTAGCTGGCCAGGTTGGCAATGTGGTTATGCGGCGCAAACCTGTCTCTTTGCGAAATATATCCAGCATGGCCGAAAACGGCGTAGCATTAAAATCCCCCATGACGATAACCGGGCCGTCAATCTTTGCGACTTCTTGGCCAAATGCTGTCAATTGCTTCTTCTGCGCCTGCTGCCTGGGTGGGCGAATGGTGTGAACGCCAACTATATTTACACCTCCCCAATCTGCCCCAAGTTGCACCTTGATGAATTTGGGGCCTATCCAGTCGCCCTGTACATGTGAAGCGACAAACGGCACTTTGGAAAACAGCGCAAGATCAACATGTCGCACAGGTTTTTCAGGCAACATATAGGGATAGGCATCCTTCAGCATTGCCGCCAGTTTGTGCTTTTGAGAGTCATACTCAGCCAGAAAAACCACATCAGGGTTTGTCCGCTCTATTTCTGCTTTAATGACTTCCAGATCCTTGTTCCAGATCCATGTATTGAAATGCATAACCTTCAAGACACGATGGTTTTCAGCATTAACAGATTTGGCTTCGCTACCTGCTGGTACCAGGTTATGCCAATTACCAATGGCCAGCATACCAAGAACCATCATGCCTATGCCAACCGGCACACGGAATGGCACTGCAGCAATATAGGTTGAAATCAACGCCAGTAGCGCGACCATAAAATGCAGGCGCAAATGCGAAAACGCATCAAACCAGATCGATAGATTGCCGAGATAGCCTACAATCAAGCCAATCGTCGCAAGCCAAATGCCAATCAGACATACGATACTGCCGAAACGACTACGCCCTCGTGTGGGCAACTTCACTTCCGGTGCCTCACTCAATTCAAAACGTCCTCAGACTCAGTGATGATCATGGTCATGGTCATGGTCATGCTCGTGGTCATGGGATAACTGCTTGGTCATGATGAACGCAGGTATTTCCGAATCTCCCCCGCAACAGCCGGTCTCGCCGCTCACCTGCAGTCCGTGCGCAGCATAAAACGAAATTGCACCCCCGTTGAGCTTGTCGACCTCAATCTGTATTATCTGTGCGGTTGGGAAACAGGTCTCGATTTCGGCAAAAAGGTCACGCCCGATACCCTGTCGATGGCACGAAGATCTAACGTATAGCTGCTTTAAATAAAGCGTCTTGCCGTCATCACCCATAGCAGCAAACGCCATCCCGCCAAGCTCAGCCCCGTCATCAGCAACCAGCATTTCGCCATTCTTTGCCGCAATATTGGCCTTGATTGCAGCAAGTGTGTGCCATCTGGCAATGACCGGCTCGACAAGGTCTGCCCCGTGCAGGGGTATGTAGGTCTTGCGCCAGCTATCCACCAACAGATCGCGCACCCTTTCTGCATCATCCCCACTGGCTGTGCGGATAAAGAACATGCCTATTCAACACCGAGCTTCGACTTTATCAGGTCATTGACCGCTTGCGGGTTTGCCTTGCCACCGGTTGCCTTCATCACCTGCCCGACGAACCATCCGGCAAGAGCTGGCTTTTCCTGAGCCTGGGCAACCTTGTCTGGATTGGCCGCAATGATTTCATCCACTGCCTTTTCAATGGCACCCGTATCAGTCACCTGCTTGAGACCACGCTCCTCAACCAGCACCTTCGGATCACCACCTTCGGTCCACACAATCTCGAACAGATCCTTGGCGATCTTGCCGGAGATGGTCTTGTCGCCGATCATCTCAAGAATGGCGCCCAGCTGGTCCGCAGATATCGGGCTATCCTCAATCTCCATACCTTCCTTGTTGAGGCGTCCGAACAACTCGTTGATCACCCAGTTGGCGGCAGTCTTTCCATCCCTGCCCTTGGCAACCTGCTCAAAGTACATAGCCGACTTCGGTTCCATGATCAGGACTTCTGCGTCATAGGGCGTCAAGCCAAAGTCAGTAACCAGACGCGCTTTCTTTTCATCTGGCAATTCCGGCAAAGATGCCTTGATGTTGGCAATGGTTGCGGGATCAATCTCCAGCGGCAACAGATCAGGGTCCGGGAAATAGCGGTAATCATGCGCTTCTTCCTTGGAACGCATGGAGCGGGTTTCGCCTTTGCGCGGATCGAACAATCTTGTTTCCTGATCTATCGTGCCGCCATCTTCAATGATGTCGATCTGACGGCGGGCTTCATATTCAATCGCCTGGCCCATGAACCGCATTGAGTTGACGTTCTTGATTTCACACCGTGTCCCTGCCTCACCACCAGGTTTGCGCACGGAGACATTGACGTCTGCGCGCAAGCTGCCCTCTTCCATGTTGCCGTCACAGGTGCCCAGATAGCGCATGATCGTGCGCAGCTTGGAAACGTATGCCTTGGCCTCATCAGCCGAGCGCATGTGCGGCTTGGACACAATTTCCATCAACGCCACGCCGGACCGGTTCAGGTCCACCATGGACATGGTCGGATGCTGGTCGTGGATTGACTTGCCGGCGTCCTGCTCAAGGTGCAACCGTTCAATGCCAACAGTAATCTGGCCGCGCTCACCCATGTCGAGCAACACTTCGCCCTCACCCACCACAGGCTGTTTGAACTGTGAAATCTGGTAGCCTTGCGGCAGGTCCGGGTAAAAATAGTTCTTGCGATCAAACACCGATACTTCGTTGATCTGAGCCTTCAACCCAAGCCCGGTACGCACCGCCTGCTCCACGCAGAACCTGTTGATGACAGGCAACATGCCGGGCATGGCCGCATCGACCAGTGACACATGATCGTTCGGCTCTCCGCCATATTCCGCCGAGGCACCGGAGAACAGTTTTGACTTGGACGACACCTGCGCGTGCACTTCCAGCCCGATAATGATCTCCCACGGGCCTGTACCGCCCTCGATCCAGTCTTGCTTGTCCGCTACGCGCTCGAATAAACCCATCTTTGATGCCCTGATTCAGTCTTGAATTTGCAAGATCATTTCCTAGCGCGAGTGGCGTGATGCGGCAAGGGTTTTGGCGAGGCAGCGAGACCACCTGCAGGTTCGTACCCTGCGCATTGTATTCGTTCTCTCTTTAAAATTGTACAGTTGAGCAACTCAAACCAGACAACGAAGGATCAAGCAACACTGCTCACCCTAAACATCAATCAGGTTGTGAAACATTGCCAAAGCAACGGAATGACTTTTGTTTGCAGCCCCTAATTTCTCCCTTGCGTTCCGCATGTGAGTTTCAACCGTTTCGGTAGATATGCTCAGTATCTCGGACGTGTCTCGAGTGGTTTTGCCTCGAGCTGCCCAAGCCAAAACGTCCCTCTCTCTTTCTGAAAGACTTGTATGGCTCTTATGCATAGATATCGGCTGCATGCCATCATACCATTTTCTGGGCTTTCTCAGGTCTTCAACAAAGGAATTCATTCGATGCATCCAGTACAGCAGAATGATGTGCAAGTCATACTTGTAATGCTGCAGTTGTTCATCAAAATGCTCAATACTGTCTTTCCAGAACAAGACGATAAGGCATGAATTTGGGCGGCCAAAACTGTCGTGAAAGTGTAGTGGCACCACAAGACCCTCTTTGAAACCGTAGTCCTGCGCTGCATCCATAACATCCCACGCTCTTGACCGATGCCTGCCTGCATTGCATGGCAACTTCACCGACCTCCAATCAAAAGGTAGGTTGGTTCGCCGAGCTTTAGAAATTGCCATGTCAACTGAAATAAATCCATTGTTAGCATATTCATTTTCCCAACTCTCACCCGAGGTACCATAGTAGTAGGGACTATTGGAGTGTGCCTGACCCGCATCCAAAAAATTAAAACTCGCAAAACCCATATTATTTATCGATTTTTC
>JBAUGO010000466.1:0-5354 GCA_049679775.1 Anderseniella sp. | reverse complement strand
TTCACCCTCTCAGCACCCTGCACGACAGACAATTTATCGAAGGTATCGGCCAGACGGTCAACGCGGCAAAATCATACGGCACGACGTATTCATCCGGGTTGCTCAGCTTTGGTGGGGGCGACAGCCGCGGCATCATCCAGCGCGACCTGATCGACCAGCTGGTGAAGAAGGGACAGGAAATTTAGGGGGATTTATAATAGATCACCCTAGTAAAAACCCCCGACCTCAGTGAATGAAGCCGGGGATGAATATTTTTCCGTTCCAGCGCGCGCTGGTAAGATGTCTGGTGATAAACGGAGTTAGCAGGTCGCGCCGAAAGTCAGGATGCAACCGCCGCCCTTGACGACACCATAGCCGATGGCACCAACACCACGCACAGCACCTTCGCCGATACGGCCAACACCCTTGACAGTGCCGGACACCAGACCGGGCGGGCCATAGGCAACAGCATCATCTGCAACCTTGCCACCGCTCTCGCCAATGCCATCTGTGACTTCGCGACCGCCGTCAAACACACCTTTACCAACAAAGTATACACCTTCACCGATGCCCTCGATCGGGTCGGGACCGGGAATACCCTTGTCTTCGGTTGCAGCGTCCTGGCCGTAGACGGTCACTTCAGCAGGTTCTTTTCCAGCTGCAAACACAGCAGAACCCGAGACCGCGAAAGCTGTCATGGCAGCCAGAATGACGGCAGTGGAGACGGTACGCTTGATCAACATTTATATGATTCCTCTTGTTTTTAATTCGTCCCTGATAGCTAAACACAAGACTTGTGTTCGAGGTTCGGCAAAGTGATGGCAAATTTGCGATGGCTGATCACATCATCTTGTTAAGTGTTACAATTGCGCTGATAAAGCATCCGAATGACAAGAGCTGACACAAACTGACCGCTGGAAAATTTAATGAATTATCGCCACGCCTATCACGCCGGAAACCACGCCGACATCCTGAAACACGTCATCCTGGCACGGGCAATTGGCCATATGGCACGCAAGGACAAACCGTTTCGCATCATAGACGCCCATGCAGGTATTGGGCTCTATTCGCTCCAGAGCGAACAGGCAGGCAAAACCATGGAATGGCGGGAAGGACTCGGGCGGTTGTTCGATGAAACCGGTGGCAGGCTGACGCTGGAAGACGAGGCGGCTGAAGCCTTGCTGGAGCCATGGCGGTCAATGGTCGAGGCAGTGAACTCGCGAGGCAAGCAACTGGAATGGTATCCAGGCTCGCCGGAACTGTCCGTATTGCTGACGCGACCTGTTGACAAGCTTATGTTCAATGAATTGCACCCGGAAGATTTCATAACCCTGTCTGAACTTTACCAGCGTGACAAGCGCGTTCGGGTGAGCAATCGTGAAGCCATGGTTGCTGTCAAGGGGAGCCTGCCGCCGCCAGAACGCCGTGGACTTGTGTTGATTGATCCACCGTTTGAAAAACGTGACGATGATCGCCATGCCCTGTCGATCCTGTGGAACGGACACAAACGATTCCCGACCGGATCTTTCATGGTGTGGTACCCGGTAACAGGTGATGGCCTGTCACGGCGCGTGCGCCAGATTGCGATTGAATTAGGCTACCCCAGAACCTTGCATGTGGAGATGATGGTACGGGCAGAAACAGTCAATGGCGGGCTGGCCGGGTCAGGGCTGATCATGGTCAACCCGCCATGGCCGCTGGCGGAAGAATTACCGGTGCTGTTGCCTTCTCTGGTGCAACGACTACACCAGGGTGAACCGGCATGGAAAGTGGAATGGCTGGTCGGCGAATAACAGATTATTGTTTTTCAGGATAATGCGTCCAGACCTCGCTGGAGCCATCCAGTTTGATGAGAACAGTATCATATGCCTCACGGTATGTGCCCATTTCCATTCCGGGTGATCCCGCTGGCATCCCCGGTGCTGAAAGCCCAATGGCTTCAGGACGCTCCTTGAGCAAACGCAAAATATCTGCCACCGGAACATGGCCTTCGATAACATATCCATCGACGCTGGCCGTATGACAGGACGCATGTTCAGGCTTGATACCCAATTTCAGTTTGTGTTGTGTGAGTGAACCCATATCCATGTCGGAAGTCTTGACCTCATGGCCCGCCGCCCGGATATGGTCAACCCATGCCTTACAGCAGCCGCATGAAGCCGTTTTTGCCACATCAAAGCTCAAGCCAGTGGCCATGACGGGTGATGAGGCCAGCAACATGATGGTAAGCGAGGCGCAAAGCAGTCTGGACATGAAGGATGCTCCTGGTTGAAACTTGCGATAGCAAGCCTGAAGATGAGCTGCAAATGTAGCGAAAGCAAGGAGTGATGACATCATGCCTGGAGTGAGAAATAAAGTGGCACTGGTGACGGGTTGCGGCAGTGCTGGTGGCATTGGTTTTGCGTGCGCCAGGCTGTTGCTAGAAGCTGGAGCTAAGGTAGCCATCACGTCGACCTCTGACAGGATATTTGAACGTGCACAGGAATTGGGGGCTGAATCTTTTGCTTATGTTGCAGACCTTGTGGAGACAGATCAGGTAGAGGCACTGGTAAAGGCGGTGGAGGGCAAGCTCGGACCTATCGACATCGTGGTCAACAATGCCGGCATGGTGCAGACAGGACATGATGAACCGTCACGGCTGGTGCATGAAATTCCTGACAGTCAATGGCAGCGCGGCATGGATATCAATATCACCACGGTGTTCAAGGTGACGCGGGCGGTTGTGCCTAAAATGATTGCGAGAAATTATGGACGCATTGTCAACATGAGCTCGGTTACGGGCCCACTCGTAAGCAACCCGAAAGGGACGATCTATTCAGCAGCCAAGGCCGGGATCATGGGGATGACAAGAGCGCAGGCAATCGAACTGGCACAGTACAACATCACTGTGAACGCGATCGGGCCCGGCTGGATAGAAACACCCTCCTCAAGCCCGGAGGAAATCTATGCCGGCAAGCAGGCCCCGATCGGACGACCGGGAACCCCAAGCGAGATCGCGCACGTGGCAGCATTTCTGGCCAGCGAGGAAGCAAGCTTTGTCACTGGCCAACTGATCGTGGCAGATGGCGGAAACACACTCATGGAATACAAAGGGCCTGAGGAAGGTTATTACTAAGGTCAATTTGACGGAAATCAGGACTTGGCAACATCAGTTGAAGGTTGGGATTCCCAGCAAATCCCGTATCGCGGGCACCCGATCTAGCGCCCAGCGCAATTGTTGCAGGCTCAGGTTGTTCATCTGCTTCGGGTCCACCTTGTTGCCAAGTTGCAAGCCCGCCTCGATGTCACGCAATTGCTGGCGCAGCATGGCATCCAGAATAATTCGGTGCGCTTCCATCAAGTCATCGATGACGTGTGCACCCTCAACACCCGCCTGTTGTGCAGCGCCCAAACGGCCCGATGTTGAACGCACTGTCAAACCATGACGCAGCGCCAGAACCCGCGCGCACGAAAACATGGGGAGCAATCCACACCTCTTCAACTCGATCCGCCCATCATCAAGCTTCAGGCGACCAAGCCAGCCGACGGGAGAGTCAAAATCACCAGCGCGCAAAGCCATCGCGCGCAGAAAGTCGTTCGCCTCACCCGCAGCGGCAATGGATTCCTGACGCAGCTGATCGACCAGTGGCTTGTGGCCATGCACACCGACCGCATCAAAAAAGATGTCGGAATCCAGAATATCTTCCGGCCGGGACCTGGTTAGCCACTCTGAAATGGTAGTGCGCCAGCGGGCTGCATCCTTTCGCCATGAGGCATGTGAGCCCATGATGTTGCCCTTGCAATAACTCACGCCCGCATCATTGAGCGTATCGGCAACAATCTGGCCAAGTTGGGCAAACCACATGTCGACATCGCCGCCCTCTTCGCCCTGCTCATAGATAATGGCATTGTCCTGGTCCATGGCGAGCAAACTTTCGCCCCTGCCTCCAGAGCCAATGACGAACATCGCATAACGCTGCGGTGGATCGCCCTTGCCCTCGGCTTTCATTCTCTCCTCTGCAAGAACACAGGCACGCGCAGTTAACGCTCTCAGCTCACGCGAGACAACAGACGCGATATCACGCGCATCGACATCTTCTGAAACCAGCCCTCGAACCACCGTGATCAGCCCAGCCCAAACCTTGCCCAACTCAGCAGGTGTAGCGGCCTGATCTATGCTGTCTCCCAAAAGGACTGCACCGCCTGCGCGCTGTTTGAGCAAATCGCGAGCACTCAGGGCTCCAGTGAGATGACCGTCATCATCGACAACGCCGAGATGGCGAAACCTGCCACCAGCCATCATCGTTATGGCGCGATACACAAACTCATCCTGATTGATGGACTTCAGAGGAACACTTGCCAATGACCATACTGGTTTGGAAAGGGCACCCACGCCACCAGCATTTATTCCACGCAGTACATCTCGCTCGGTAAGGATGCCGGATGCACCGCCTTTATCCCTAGGGCTGACAAACACCGAACTCACCTGCTTTTCCATCATCAAGGCAAGCGCCGTCTTGATGTGGGCATCGGGTTCAACCCGGATTGGCTTTGCGTGCATCACATCGCTGACCCTGTGCCGGTAAGGGTAACTGTCAATGCGCATGTACTCACTGATAGCAACCGGCAGGGTTCGGTCCGCGCGCACCACGTCATGCCAACCCGACTGGACTTCCACACCAAGCCTTGAGCCAAGGCCCAGACAGGCCCGTTCAGCTTGCGACAAGGTCACAATGCCTTTCTTCTTTAGTTTGGGGATCAGCCGTTGGAAAACGTCCAGGGTCAATTCGGCGTCTGCGATTGCCCGGTGACGATCGACAACACTCACACCCAGCCAGCCAGCAGCCATGTCCAGCGATTGAGCTGGCAAGTCCGGCGCAACCAGTTGCACAAGATGGCGTACATCAAGGCTGCGCGGGGCGATCCATTTCATCCCGTAGCGTTCATGCTCAGCCTTGAGAATGCCGAGATCAAAACCGATGGAATACCCGATCAGGACAGTATTTCCGCACCAGTTTGCAAATGCCTCCATAATCGGCCTGAATGTATCGGCGTTGGCAACATCCGTATCTGTTATCTTGTGAATGGCCGTTGACGCTGCAGGGATTGACACTTGTGGATTTACAAGGCGGGAAAAATCCTCCTCGCGCCGGGCTTCTCCATTTACAATGCGAATTGCCCCGATCTCGATGATCCGGTCCTGTGCAACCTTGAGACCAGTGGTCTCGGTATCCACAACCGCGGCCGGAACCATATTTAATGGCAGGCTGGAAAGTCCTGTGCGTTGCACCGTGAATGACATTTAGACTCCGCTCCTGATAATCTGTCCCAACATGTTCATCAGGAATAATAGCGGTTACCGATCTGCATTGCTTTGAGATAGATCAGGTGCCGAC
>JBAUGO010000465.1:0-7640 GCA_049679775.1 Anderseniella sp. | reverse complement strand
CCCTAGGCCCGATTCTTGACTGGATTTCTGGTGCACACAGAGCAAATATCAAGTGCACAATCTACTGAGTGCCACCTCCGTCCACCTGATTAGACACCTGCCGGGTTTTCAAGATCTGCACCAATGTCGGCCAAGTCCTTGTATCTATCACCGATGCGGTGGTGAGGTCTGCCTCCCGTCGCACCACCGAAGGCAACGACCAGTTCATCGTCGGCGGGTGCATCATAGATCGAGAACTGGACAGTGAGATAATGCGAGCGTCGTCCGGTATCATTTTTGTCCATTAGCGGAATCTGGAGTTGCGCGTTTGCTGGCCCGCGGGTGTTGGTGAAGCCCAGGTAGCTCTTTGCATCTACAGCCTGGCGGTAGAAGTTGCCGAAATGCAGCGTATGGATCAAGGCCGAAGCATGTTCCCATTCGCAATCAGTGCCTGCCATGCATGCCTTGCCATAAGCTTCAATCTTGTCGCCACCTCCAGCCAATCCGATTATCCGGTCAGTGAGCAATTTGCCCAGTTGCGGAGCCATGGACCTTATCTCCGGCATCAGGTCTTCAACGTATCCGCGTCCTGCCCAAGGGTTTTTTACCACGGCTGCAACACCAATCAGGCGCAAGGGTGGATTGGCTTCCTTTTCGCCCTCATAGAGAACGTCCTCGTCAAACGTCACAAGTTTCCTGATCCGCAAGCTCATAATTTTCTCCTTAAAAGCTGGTGTGTTATCACCAGTTGTCGTTGACTATCCAACCGGCCGGACTATTCCTTCAATTTCGTTCCCCATATAGATGGCAAATCCCCCCTGCCGCGCTTCATTGACATAACGTTCCAGCATGTCACGCATGGCGCTGTCCCGTATACGGTTAAAGGGGATGTCGTCAAAGGCGAAAAACCGTGTGCCGGCAGGCGCTGGACCCAAAGCCTGGCCGCGATAGTAAATTGTTACCCGGCCGGTCCGGTTGTCCTCAAAAACTGCGTACACAAACTCGATGGCTGTGCTGAGTTGTGTCTCGTCATACTTCTGTTTGAGGGCTGTCAGGTTGGAGCTTGCCGTTGTGTCCCCAACTGTGGGAACAAAGATATCACCAGTGTCTGGATTTACTTCAAGCAACACTCTGCCTGATTGCTCATATATGGCTCCAATAATGGTGTTTGTATTACGTGCAACTGCATCGACCAGAGGATCTTCAAGTCCAAGCGTAAAATAGGCACCACGAAAATAGCCCAACGGCCGGCCCCTACCCTGACCGAAATCCACAACCCGGCCGACCAGGATCACATGGTCGCCAGCGCCTATCAGGTCATGATGGGCACATTCAAACCAGGCGAGCGCGTCATCAATCACCGGCGTACCGGTCTTGCCCGGATGCCAGGGAGCATTGTCGAATTTATCCGGCCGCTGTGAAGCGAAAAGACCTGAAATGTCTTTCTGCTCATCAGACAGGACATTGACGGAAAAGTGCCGGGCACTGCTGAACACTTCGCAACTGGCCGCTGATCGGGCTATGCAAACCAGAATTAACGCAGGATCAAGAGACACCGATGTGAATGAGTTGGCCGTGAATCCGCGCGGCGTTCCATCAGCTTCTTTCGTCGCGATGACGGTAACGCCAGTTGCGAACTGGCTCAATGCTGCACGAAGCAGTTTTGGATCCGGCGCTCCGGTCATGCTCTGTCACTCCCGGGCTTGCAATCCAGGTATCGCTCATTGTCAGCACCCAGCATGGGCGCAGCCTTGAGGGATGGAGCCGGTGACTTGCTGAAATGAATCGGGTTTGCTGCAACGATCCATGGCTTTGCACCAATCGTCGGATGGGCCAGTTCCGCGAGCATCCCGCGAACCGCTACATGTCGATCCTCCATAATATCGCGTGCGTTGTTAACCGGACCAAACGGCAGCTTGCCGCCCAGTTTCCCAGCCAACTCGGATTTGGTAAAGCGGCTAGTCCAACCCTTGACGATATCATTTACAAGTGCCGCGTTTTCTCGCCGGCCCGCTTTGTCTGAAAAGCGTTTGTCACTGGCAAGGCCAGGCATGTCCATGGCGGTTGTAAGTGCCTGCCAGAAAGCGTCATCGACCACACCGATGGAGATGAAACCGTCTGCGGCGGGAAACAGCCCGAATGGTGCCAACAGTGGATGGCCATTGCCCGTGGGAACCGGAGAGACCTTCTCGATGTCCTGCTGATAGATGATACGCTCACACAGACTGATCATTGCATCATACATTGCGATATCGACGAACTGGCCTTCGCCACTGCGTTCGGCATGTCTGAGTGCGACTAGTATGGCAAAGGCCATCATCATGCCGGTGAAGATATCGCCCACCCCCGGGCCAGCCTTCATCGGTGTCGAAGCATCCGGTCCCGTGATCGACATCAACCCGCCCATTGCCTGGGCGACAACATCGTAGGACGGCCATTTAGCATAAGGGCTCACACCATTGCGTGGATTGCCAAAACCACTGATCGAGGCATACACCAATTTCGGGTTGATCTCGGCGATGTCGTCATTACCGAGGCCCAGCCGCTCCATGACGCCGGGTCGGAAGTTCTCAACCAGCACATCAGCTTGCTTCGCGAGCTTCAGAACTGTCTGACGGCCTTCGGCCGATTTCAGATCCAGGACAATACTCTTCTTGCTGCGGTTCAGACTGACAAAGTAACCCGCCCATTGGTGCTCCGGGTCGTCATTGCGGTAAGGCCCGTTACTGCGACTCGTGTCCCCATCCGGACTTTCAATCTTGATGACTTCTGCACCGTGATCTGCCAGCATCATCGTGCAGTAGGGGCCGGACAACATCCGGCTGAAGTCCAACACACGGACTCCTGCAAGTATGCCTGGATTATCAGCCATCTGCACCCTCCTCTTCGACATGTGCCAGGAACTCCAGGAGTTCGGAGTTGAATCGGACTGGATCTTCCACCATGGCCATGTGTCGCAAGCCCGACAGTATGACGGTTATGGCACCGGGAATTTCAGCAGCAATGGCATGCGTCATCTCAACGGAATTGCCGTAGTCTTCCGACCCGGTCATCACCAGTGTCGGGCAGTTAATGGGGGGAGATGGCGCGATCAGTTCATCGACACCGTCTACCAGGACCTGATAAATATCGGGATAGATATCCTTGTTGTTGGCCAGCACCCAATCACGCACCTGGCGCATTGTTTCCGGGTTGGCGTGATAAAACGATTTGCTGAACCATCTCTCAAGCGCGGCCTCAACTGTCGCGGCAGGACCGTCACGCCGGGCCTGATGAACACGAAACTGGATAGCATCGTGTGCATTCTGATCCCTTTTGTGAGCCGAGTGGAGAATGGCCAGAGCCCACAACCGTGACCCATGATCCATTGCAAATCGCCTGGCGATCATGCCGCCCAGCGAAAAACCGGCAATTGCAGCCCTTGGCACATCCAGCTCGACGAGGAGCCGTCGCAACTGGTTGGAGAACAGGGTTAGCGAAGGAGTCTCTGGCGGTGGTGGGCTCTCTCCATGTCCGAACAGGTCGTAGGAGATCACGGTATATCGTTCGGCCATCGCATTACGTTGCCATTGCCACATATGTCGGTTCAAACCGAGGCCATGGACCAGCAAGACCGCCGGGCCAGGCCCTTCAACCACCTCAAAACGAGTACCGTCGCTGGCAGTTCTGACTGTCACGTCACTGGCCTTCCGGTTTGTATGCGACAACTTCCACTTCCACTCTCACATCCACCAGTAGTTCACTGATCACTGCGGACCGTGCAGGCGGGTCATCAGGGAAATATTCGCCGTAAACCGCGTTGAAACCCGGAAAGTCTGACATGTCACGAAGCCAGATCATTGCTTTGACTACATCGCTGAGTTCGCAACCGGCAAGAGCCAATGTCGACCTGATCTCATCAAGCACGGCGCGGGTCTGATCCTCAACGGTGCCGGTTGTCATCACCTCGCCATTCTTGAAGGGAACCTGTCCGGTCAAGAATATAAAGTCACCTGCCCGGATGGCACGTGACAGTGACAGTTTTCTGCCGCCGATTACAATCGGATCACCGATAACAGTTTTTTTGCTCATGCGGGCCCCTCTGTTTACAGCTTCGAGTTACAGCTTCGAGGCTAGCCGACATAAGGGAAAGTCGATTATCCCGAATTCGCCAACAGGTGGCGAATTTTTCTGATTTGAATCGTCGGTTTGCAAGTTACGCTTGCCCCAAACACTTCACGGAGGAAGCCGGTATGACTGAACTCAAGCGTTATCAGATGCTGATCGATGGAAATTGGGTCGGTTCTGAAGATGGAAGGACATTCGAAAGCATAAACCCTACTACAGGCGCACCTTGGGCGATCATTCCCGAGGCTACGGCAGGCGATGTAGATCGAGCAGTGAAGTCAGCCTATCGGGCATTTACCGAAGGCGAATGGGCCAGGGCTCTTCCGACGGCGCGCGGAAAGTATCTGCGCAAACTGGGTGATTTGCTGGCCGACAAGTCGGAGGAGTTGGGCCGTGTCGAAACAATTGATACCGGCAAACTGCTCAAGGAAACCCGCTGGCAGGCTAAATACATCGCGGAATTCTTTCACTTTTACGCCGGATGTGCCGACAAGGTGCACGGTGAAACATTGCCAATCGACAAGCCCGATATGATGGCAATGACATTCCGGGAACCGCTTGGAGTCGTTGCCGCCGTGGTTCCGTGGAACTCGCAGATGTTCCTCGTTGCGGTAAAGATCGGACCGGCACTGGCAGCGGGCAATACTGTTGTCTTGAAAACATCAGAGCATGCGTCTGCACCGTTACTTGAATTTGGCAGGCTCATCGAGGAAGCCGGTTTTCCACCAGGCGTGGTGAATATCGTTACCGGTCATGGCGATCCGTGCGGCAAGGCGCTGACATCGC
Source organism: Anderseniella sp. (assembly GCA_049679775.1). Classification (GTDB taxonomy): domain Bacteria; phylum Pseudomonadota; class Alphaproteobacteria; order Rhizobiales; family Aestuariivirgaceae; genus Anderseniella. The sequence continues at coordinate 2,768 of JBAUGO010000465.1, read as the reverse complement.
ATCCGCTTGTGTCGCGCATCAGTTTCACCGGCGGACCAGGTGCTGCCAAACACGTGCTTTACAATTCCGCCGAAAACTTTGCTGAAGTGTCATTGGAACTCGGTGGCAAATCACCGTTCATTGTGTTTGACGATGCAGATGTGGAAAGCGCCGTCAACGGTTCGATCGCCGGTATATTCGGTGCCAGCGGGCAAAGTTGCGTTGCCGGATCACGCCTCTACTTGCATGACAAGATTGCCGACAAGTTTCTCGACAAGATGGTGTCACAGGCGAGCAAAATCCGGATCGGAGACCCATTGACTGAAGAGACCCAGATGGGGCCATTGGCGACAACGGGACAATTGGACAATATCGAGCATCAGGTCTCGCTGGCGCAGGAGCAGGGAGGCAAGCTGCTCAACGGAGGCCAGCGGCCACCTGACATCAATCGTGGCTGGTTCTATGAACCGACCATTATTGAGTGCCCGAACCAGAAGATGCAGATCGTGGATACTGAATTGTTCGGTCCGGTTCTGAGTGTATTGCGGTTCAAGGAAGAAGAAGATGTAATCCGAATGGCCAACGACACCAAGCATGGTTTGGCTGCCGGGGTATTCTCCCAGAACGGTGCGCGGACGATGCGGGTGGCCAAGCAGATTCGTGCAGGCATCGTGTGGGTCAACACGTATCGTGTCGTATCGCCTATTGCGGAATTTGGTGGTTGCAAGGATTCAGGTTACGGCCGCGAAAGCGGAATGCAGGCGATCTATGACTACACCCGGCCAAAGACTGTATGGATCAATACTTCCAGTGAGCCGATGGGAAACCCTTTTGTCATGAGGTAGCGCAAAATGCGTGTAGACTTGGTTGAACAACTGGCAGGAAGCGACGCGGAACCCGATCAGGCGGTGAGCCTTCCATCGGCCTGCTATCGTGATCCAGAGGTGCAGGAAGATGAAGTCAGTCGCGTTTTCAGGAATGGCTGGATTGGCCTTGGTCGATCCGACATTGTAGCCGAACCGGGTAACTATGCGGCACTGGAAATTGCGGCTATTCCTTTGATATTGTTGCGCGATCAGACTGGCAAACTCAGGTGTTTTGCCAATTCATGCCGCCATCGAGGCGCACTGCTGCTGGAAGGACAGGGATCAACCAGGGGCATAAAATGCCCGTTTCATGGTTGGAACTACCGTTTGGACGGCACATTGGCTGGTGCGCCGCGTATGGAAACATCACCTTGCTTCGAGAAATCCGATAATGGTCTGATCGAATTCGCATGTGGCGAACGTGCCGGGTTTGCCTTCATTTCTATGGACTGCGGACGAAACGACCTTGATGGCCACCTGGGAGATTTTGAAGCTGTACACCAGCCGTGGCCACTGGCGTCGCTGATCACCACGCGCCGACGTCAGCTTGAAGTCAAATGCAACTGGAAAATCTTTCTGGACGTGTTCAACGAGTATTATCACCTGACCTATGTTCACGCCGATACCCTTGGTGGCCTGTACAACGAACCCGATGCCGGTGACCTCGTGGATGGAGCATTTGCCAGCCAGTTTGGAGAAACCCATGGAACAGGTGGTCTTCTCGAGAGCCAACAGAATCACGCCTTGCCTCTGATGCCGGGACTTGAGGGTCGTCCGGCACACGGGACCCGGTATACGTGGGTATTTCCAAATATGACGTTCGCCGCCAGTACGGACGCCGTATGGGTTTATGAGGCTTACCCGCTGACACCGGACCGGTGCATCGTAAGGCAGAGCATCTGCTTCCCGCCAGAAACTGTGGCGCTGCCTGATTTTGAGCAAAATGCCAGACGTTATTACGAGAGGTTTGACACTGCCATGGATGAAGATATCGTGGCGCTGGAGGCACAGCAAAAAGGGTTATCTTCACCGTATGCGTGCCAGGGCAGGTTCCAGCCTCATCTTGAGTCCAACGTGGCTGCATTCGCTCGCTGGTATGCGCGTCAGATGCGCGATTGATCAGGTGTTGCAAGCCACATCCTGCAAGGTTTCAATGACCTTGAGCATGTAAGCTTGATCATAGCCCGCCTCGTTTTCAAGCACCGACAGGAAAGCACACGTCGTTCCAGTTTCCATATCGATCAACAGGAACTGCCCGCCATAACCACCATGACCAACCCAGCGGCCATTGGTAAACAGATGATTGGAGTAGCCCATCCATTGCCGTGGAGCGGCAAATGTCGGGTAATCTCTGCACATTGACGCGTTGATGAATTCTGCATCACCGGACGCCAGCCCTCCGACACCGATACCACGGCGGGCGAACAACAATCCAAAACGAGCCAGGTCCCGTGCCGTCAGGCAGCCTCCACCTGACAATGACGGAAACCCCTCCCTGTCCGTGCTGATGTGGAACGTATGTTCGTAACCCGCTGCATCGACAATGCCACGCATCATCGCCAGCAGTTCACCGCCTGTCACGACATCTGCGATCCATGCCAGCACATCGGTATTGGCAGACTTGTAATCAACTTCACCTGATTGACTGCGACTAGCCGAACCTGTGATGTTTTTCAGATAGCTGGTCAGGCACAGGTCGCGCTGTCCCGGCACTGGCAACCGCCAGCCGAGTGAGACCTCATATGTGTAGGCATCACAGCCGGGATCATCATAGTCTTCAGAAAAGTCGTTGCACACATTCATGTCCAGCAGCATCTGAACCGACGCTGGTGCGTAACCGGAACCGATATCAGGCAGGTAGTGCGATATCGGCTTGCTCGGATCGATCAATTGCCGTTGAATCAGCGACCCCATGATCAGGTT
>JBAUGO010000464.1:0-1648 GCA_049679775.1 Anderseniella sp. | reverse complement strand
TCCCGGACTATGGCGCTGAAGACTGGATGGCTTTCGCCCATCGTACGTTTGTCGTCGATGATTCTGCTGTCCCTAAACTCGCCTATGACATGGCGATATCGGAGGGCGTGCAAGGTGATGAGCCCAGCGCAGCACCGGCCGATCTCTGGCCGGTTTGGGATAGTTTGTCGCATTTCCCCATTCTTGTCATACGTGGGGAAAAGTCCGATATATTGTCGCCCGCGACGCTCAGGAAAATGAGGGCACGCCATGGTGGAAAATTTGGGGTATCGGAAATTCCGGGACGCGGGCATGCGCCCATGCTGGATGAACCGGAAGCCTCAGCGGCAATCCTGACGTTTCTTCACAATTACTCCAAATAACACTAACTATATTGTTATTATCCTTAGAAGTGGATCGCTGGCTTCCAGTCTTTTCAAAATCTCTGCTGAACAAGCAGTTCGATTGAGATCATATTGGTGATGATGTGCCGATGATCTCACAACCTCGACGAGAATAACAATATCTTTACTGTTTTGGGAAAATGAGAATGTGAATTTGAACGCCCTGCATTCAAGATTGGTTCTACTGATTTGTAATCATGTGGTAATTTTGAAAGAAGGGACGACATAGTAAGGACCAGCAAACATGGTCGCCCCTTCTCAAATCAACGCTAGGCTTTGCATTTCATTGTGGGGTTGATTGATGCGAAGACTAGCTCTGTAAGGCAGCCAATGGTGCCTGAGTTGGTTTACGGAACATGCCCGTGGGAATTAAGGCCTGCCCCATTTTCCAGTGCAATTTCCACTTTTGATGAGGGATCAGTGTTTTTCTCGCCGGATTTTCGTTTCTTTTTGGTTCAGATTCGAAAGTGGTGAGGGTGGAATCCCTTTTTGATGAGAGTAAGGAAAAATGGTTCCTGAAAATAAAATCAAACTTATTGTTATATTGCAAATCTGGAAAGTAATTATATTGTCATCTGCGACATTAATTAGATCCCTCCTCGGTGTTGAATATATTTTTGACATCAACAAACGACGACGATTCACCCGGCTGCCAAAAATGCAACTTGGTTCATTTTCATAAAACCAATTGTACGATTCGGAGCATATTGCCTATTCAAGCACCGTCGCTTAGGCTCGAGTTGATGATGGCCATGGAGAATATATGGAATTTACATATAGAGAACTCTTGGCCATCCTCGGGCTCAAGCACGAAATTGATGACAGCAACAAGACTGCCTTTCGCGGACGCATTCAACATATGCAGCGCCTCGGCTTTCCGGCTGGAGTAAATACGGGAAAGGGCAGGCCAGCCTACTATGGCTGGCGGGAGCTGCTCCTTCTGGCCCTCGCTTTCGAATATCTTGAAATCGGGTCAACTCCCGATCGCTGTGTCGCGGAGATCGTCAAATTTGAGGATCGGCTGTTAGATGGACTCGCGGTCGTAATATCGGCTGACAGCAGCGATCACATGGATCAATTGCATTGCTTCTTGCGAGCTGAATTATCGTCCCTTTTGACGCTGAAGGTTGAGCATGAATGGCATCAACAATGCCACATATTGTCGTTGCAGGAGATGAATCGCGTATTGTCCGCTGACGGAGATAATGATTTCCGCTCGCCCTATGCCATAATTGATCTGAGGCAATTTGTTGGCGGTGTTGTTA
>JBAUGO010000463.1:0-10089 GCA_049679775.1 Anderseniella sp. | reverse complement strand
GTTCAACCACGCTGAAGGTTGGTTGCGAAAGAATGCAATGACGCAAGCCATCGGGCCCTTCAGCTTTTCGATAAATGAAGAAACCGGCCTTCTCGTGGACGGATTTCAACACCCTCCAGCGGTAATGATGGGTCACGCAGCCCCTTATTACCAAACTCACATAACTGAGCTTGGATACATGCCAATCAAGGATGTGCTGGCATACGATTTTGACAACTCGAAGCAATTGTCCAGAGGACTGGCCGGAATGCTTGCAAAGGTTAAGGCAACCGGAGACCTTGAAGTTCGCCCGTTGAGCAAGAAAAATCTTGATCGGGATCTGGCCATCCTGATCGACATTTTCAATGATGCCTGGTCTGGTAATTGGGGATTCACACCGTTCAGCGCAGCCGAAATCAATAAGCTCGGCCAGGATTTGAAAATGCTGGTAAAAGAGGAATACATTGCCTTTGCGAGTTACAAGGGTGAACCTTGCGCCATGGCTGTTACTTTACCCGACATCAACCAGGCAGCGCATGATCTGAATGGCAGTCTATTTCCATTTGGCTGGATCAAACTTTTGAGCAGATTAAAACTGTCAAGCCCTCAGGCAGTGCGACTTCCACTCATGGGAGTGCGCAAGAAATTTCATGGCACGCCTGTTGGATCGGCACTTGCCATCGCCGTAATCGATGCTATCCGCACCTATCATGTTTCGCACGGCACAAACCGAGCGGAACTGTCATGGATACTGGAAGACAATATGCCCATGCGTCGAATGATTGAAGCCATTGGTGGCACACACTACAAGACATATCGTATTTTTGAACGCCAACTTGATTGATATTCCGTGACTTACAGCATCGCACATATGTCAGACATTCACCTGGCACCTTTGCCACCGATCAACCCGCGTGAGATGTCATCCAAGCGTTTAGTCGGTTACAATTCCTGGCAATTTCGCCGCAAGGCGATCCATCGCCCTGAAGTCGCGAGCGCCCTCGTTCAGGACGTCAAAAAGGTTGGTTGTGACCACATCATGGTGAGCGGTGATCTGGTCAACCTTGCATTGCCGCGAGAGTTCATAAATGGGGCTAGCTGGCTGCGTAATCTTGGCAAACCAGAAAATGTATCATTTGTGCCAGGCAATCATGATGCCTATGTGAAGACAAGCTGGGAAACCGGACTTGGACTCCTGGGTGACTTCATGACAGGTGACCTACTGGTCAAGGGGGCCCAAGCAACACCAAGCGTTGCGATGCCCTTTCCCTACGTGCGCCAACGACGCAACATAGCCCTGATAGGCCTCACCACAGCTGTTCCATCACGCCCAGGCCGAGCAATAGGTGAGCTTGGGACACACCAGATTGAAACCCTCGCCAAATTTTTGCGTGATCTGCGCCAACGCGGCTTTTACAGGCTGGTCATGATCCATCATCCACCACTGCCGAACCTTACAAAGGCACACAAAGCCCTCATGGATGCTGCAGACCTCCGCGCTGTGCTTGAAGAAGAAGGCTGCAATCTCGTTGTTCACGGCCACAATCATGTCACCATGCGCAATGAGCTGTCATCAAGACATGGCATGGTACACATCATTGGCTTGCCATCCGGCACGAGCTGCGGCGCACGCAATACCGAGCCTGCTGCATGGAACCAATATGAGATCAACAGATCGGCCGGGAAATGGACAAATCTGGTCAAAACCAGAAGTTGGGATGCAGATAAAAAGCTCTTTGTGCCACAAACTAGCTATAGTCTGGAACAATAGTCGCGATCAGGACAAGGAGACGGCGCGCTGCCGGTATCAGCATATTTAGAATTCCGATAATTGAGCGGTATGTGATCCGTCAGATTTCCATCCCTTTGCTGACCGCACTGGGAGCCGGATTATCTGTGCTATGTGCTGAACGCATCGTGCAGGTGCTCGACATCACCCTGGGCAATCGCAACTCGTTCGGTGTTGTGCTGGAGCTTCTGGCCTACTGGATGCCACACTATATTGGCCTGGCGGCTCCTGTTGCACTGTATCTGGGTTTGCTGTTCGGCTTCAATAAAATGTCCAAGGATTCTGAACTGGATGCCTTTCTGGCAGCAGGCGTTGGCCTTGGCCGCCTCACGAGGCCTGTGTGCCTGATCGCAGTCGTGTTGTCACTCAATGCGGCTGCCATGTTCGGGTGGGTGCAACCGTATTCCCTTTATGCCTACCGCGCGACCGTACATACGCTGTCAAATGTTGATGTCTTCTATCTCGCCGAAGAAGGCGTGTTCATGCAATCAGGCAAACGCACCTTCATCCTCGACAAACTGGAACGTCAGAATAATTCGTTTCAACGCATTTTCATGTTTGATGATCTGGGTAAAAGTGGGGTCGAAATCATCACGGCACCGAATGGTCGACTGGTCAATGAGCCAGGTAGTGAGCGTCCTATTCTACGGCTCGATAATGGCCACCGCCTCGAGATGAAAACGCGCGCCAAAACGACAGGATCCGATACCGTTGTGCCCCCTGTTGTTGGTGATTTCAAATCAGCAGACGTTGCTTTGGGAGAGCTTGCCGACAAGGTGTTTCGCCCACGCGGTATCAATGAACGCGAGCTCACACTTACAGAGCTTCATCAAAATAGACTGGACCCCGCCAATAAGCCAAGGCGCCAGCAAATACTCGATTCGCAGTATCACGTCCGCCTCGCCCTGATTGCGCTCGTGCTTATTCTACCGTTTCTTGCCTTGCCATACGCAATTGGATCAAGACGCGGCAACCGGGCCTCACGCTTTGCTGTAGCACTGATACTGCTGGTGGCTTTCCATGAGATACTGCAACAAGGACACTTGCTCACTCGCCAGTCCGGAACCTCACCATGGCTGACCATCTGGACCCCGTTTGCACTGTTTGCAAGCTTCGCTTTCTGGCGCTACTACGTTACCTGCTATACGCTGTCGCGACCATGGCTTGAGCCACTACTTGAAAGCATGACCGATTATATGAAGGCCGCATGGCGCAGATGGCGCCCCTCTACCAGCATGGAGCGGTCGTGAAAACAATTGGATGGTTGATATCACGCATGATCCTGCTGCGCTTTGTCATGATCCTGACAGGCATCAGCGTCTTCGTCGTCTCACTGACACTTGTCACCTATTCAGAAGAAATTCTGAAAATCGGTGCGGAGACGAATAACAATTCGGCAATTCTCGATTATGCCCTGCTACTCATGCCTGTCACGGCATCAACCTTCATGGCTATTTCAGTTCTGTTGGCCATCTTGCTGGCACTGGTGGAACTGTCCTATCGAAGCGAGCTTACCGCCATCTGGGCAACCGGATTATCTCCCTTACGTGTCATGATCATGCTGTTGCCAATGTCCCTGGTCATGGGAGGGGTCACATTCCTTATTGCAGATCAGGGCGTACCGCGGGTCACCCCGCAACTCATCAATTGGGGCATTGGTGAATATGGGCGCAAGAAGGCTGGCTCCGGCGACGGGAAGGTAATCTGGCTCCGGTCAGGCAATGATATCGTGCGCGCTTCACGCGCCAATGCAAACGCAACAGAACTTGAAGACATCACCATTTTCCGACGTGACACAGATGGCAGGTTAACAGAACAGATCGATGCCAGGACCGCAGTCCTGACCGGTGAGCGATGGCAGCTTGATAATGTCATCATCTACCACGCCGAAAACGTCCAGCCCAACCGGATCCAGCGCATGGTTTATTCCGGCAACATGCGGCCAGCACGTGAAGGCAAACGCTCTGGCGAACCTGCCGAGATGTCAACCGTTGATCTGGGTTACTTCATCAGCAATGAAGGCTTTGGCATAAAACCTGTTCACGTATTTGAAACCTGGTGGCACAGGCGTATCTCATTATTACTGACACCATTTTTGATGATCGTATTGTGCATTCCCCTGGCAGTAAAATTCAAACGCGGTGGAGCTGCCGGCAGATTATTCATGATCGGGCTGGCGCTCGGCTTTACGTTTTCCATATTTGAAGGCATCGCCTTGACGATGGGCGAGGTTGGCTTTGTACCGCCATGGTTTGGCGCGTGGGCACCATTTCTGGTTTATTCAGCCCTGGCTGCTGCCATGACTTTCAAGGCTGAAACAGTCACCTGACCAGCACAGGCAAAACTTATGCCGATGCCACCATTTTCTGCTCACCTGCTACCACGATCGAGAATAATTCGATGATCCGGTCAATCTCTTCTTCTGTGTGAGATGCAGATACTGAACACCGGAGCAGGCACAATTTACCGGGGGTACCAGGTGGCAAGGCTATGTTCACATAGACTCCAGCTGCCAGAAGCTTGTTCCACATGATAAGAGTTGATGCTTCGTCAGAGCATTTGACAGCAATGACAGGGCTCACCTGATCACACCCAAGTTCAAGACCAAGCCCCTTCAGTCCATGGAATAACCGCGCCGAATTAGACTGTAATCGCGCACGTCGTTGTGGCTCGCGCGCAAGTACCTTGAGTGCAGCCGTAGCAGTAGCAACCGAAGCGGGCGATGGCGACGCTGTAAACATGTAAGGTTTGGACGAGTATCGCACGGTTTCGAACATCGGGTGATTTGAGGCACCAAATCCACCTATCGCACCTATGGATTTTGAAAATGTGCCGACAACAAAATCAGCTTCATGCATGAGGCCAGCCTCATCAGCCAGTCCACCACCATTTGGCCCTAGAACACCGAATGAATGCGCCTCATCGACCAGTAATTGAAATCCGTGTTTCTTTTTGACTTCAACAAACTCGGCCAAGGGTGCCCGATCACCCAGCATGGAATAAATGCCCTCAAGTACGACAAGCTTTCCACCGCCATCATCTTCCATGCGTGACAGGCGCTTGTCGAGGTCCGCAGCATCATTGTGACGAAACCGGATCAGCTTTGCACCAGACAGCGTGCAGCCATCATAGATCGAAGAGTGACTGTCAGCATCGAGAAAAATGGTATCCTTGGGTCCGGCAAGGCCTGCCATCATGCCAAGGTTTGCCTGGTATCCTGTTGAAAACACGATGCAGTGTTTAAGCCCCAGAAACTGAGCCAGTTCCTGTTCAAGCTGTTCGTGCATGGCATAGCTGCCATTGGCAATCCGCGAACCGGTCGTACCGGTCCCAAACTCTTCAAGTGCTTTCTGCCCGGCCTCAATGCAGGACGGCTCAAAGGTTATGCCCATATAATTATTGGTACCAGCAAGTATTGTGTCACGGCCATTGATAATGGCACGTGTTGGAGAAATGATTTCCTCGTTTACCGGACCGACCCGGGAGCCTGCCTCGCTCACACGCTGCATTCGCTCCAGCAACGACCTGTTTTTGTCCAGCAAATCAACCATCGTTTCAGCCTCTATGCCTTTTTGCGTGCCTGAACAACCGAGATCAGGTCCTTCATCGTATGCGTTTCAGACAACACATTAAGCGGGATATCCATGTCGAAGTGATCTTCAACTTCCATCACAAAATCCATCACTGAAACAGAATCGATAGCCAGATCCACGGCAATCTCGGTTTGAGGTTTCAGCGCGATTCCCTTTTCGTTGAATGGCTGAAGAAGCTCACTCAACTTGTCAAAAATTTCCTGCTCGTCGTCCGTCATATGCATCCTATCTCCACCAACAATGTGCCGCTTTGTAGGCATGTCTCAGCTTTCAGGCAACCATCCGTTTTTTTTGTACCATTCAAGTGTGTCTGCGAAGCCCTGTGCAAACCTGACTTGCGGTTGCCAATGCCCTGTTTCGTCGAGTCTTGGCCCATGGATCACCCAATCTTCATGGTATAATTCTCGCACTTTGCCGGGTGACAGTATAATCGACTTGCCCGTGACAGTCTTAGCCAGACCACATGCAGCACCAGCCAGCTCAAGCAACAGCTTTGGCAACAGTTTCACCTTTGGCACATGGCGCAGACTTTCACCGGAAGCTGCAGCCAGATCCGCCCATGCATAGCCGCCAGGCGTTGCGTCATCAACTTCATAAACTTTTCTTGCAGCTACCTTACCACTAAATGCCGCAACCAACGCTCGTGCAAGATCATCGACGTGAATGACGGAAATCCGCTGGTTCTCAGTACCAGTCAGGAACGATGTCGATTGTGACAATTGCTGGATGAGTGGCAAGGTGGCCTTGTCTCCCGGCCCGTAAACGGCTGGTGGTCGAATAACTATCCAGTCAAGCTTATCTTCCAGCGCAATGACCACTGCCTCCCCTTCTGCCTTGGTCCGGCAATAAGCAGATAATCCGGGTTCACGCGCAGCAAGGGATGACACATGAACAAACCGCCTCACGCCAGCTTTGAGCGCAGCGTTGGCAACATTGCGCGTTCCAGCCACATTAGCTTCTGCAAAAGCGGCATCGTTGGCTGCACTGATCGCACCTGCCACATGCAAAACAAGGTCTGCACTTCCAGCAAGTTCATCAAGTGCGCGCTGATTGCCAAGATCACCCTCGATCATCAAAGTATTCGCTGGAAGAAGTGTACAAGCGCGTTGCTTGTCACGCACAAGAGCAACAACCTCATGGCCCTGTTCGTGGAACAGATTGAGCGTTTTAAGTCCAACAAAACCGGTCGCACCGGTCATTGCCACACGTGGTTTTTGCGCCTTCACGGAAGGTGCGTTCATGAAGTAAATGCCTGAATTTTATTCGGCCGCAACCGACATGACCTTGCTATCGCTACTTGTACCACCGACAATTTCGGCTATCTCACCCGCATCATACATTGCCTTGGCACCTGCCCGGGACAGTTTGCCAGACGATGTAAACGGCAATGATTTTGGCGGCACCATGACTACGTCCGCCTCAAGACCTGCAGTGCGTGCAATCTGTGCAATCACGGTCTTGCGAAGTTCCTCCACTTGCTGCACGTCACGCAAGCGGCACTGCACAAGCACCTTGATCATATCTTCACCAAGAGCACCTTCAACGGCGAATGCCGCAACATCACCATCGCGTACGCCATCAAGCTTTTCGACCGCCCATTCAATATCCTGCGGCCAGATATTGCGGCCATTATGCAAAATCATGTCTTTGGCACGTCCTGTGATGACAATCTCATCACCCAACCAATACCCCATGTCGCCAGTATTCATGTAACCGTCTTCACGCATGATTTCAGCCGTGGCTGTTTCATTGCGATAATACCCGTTCATCAGGCTTGGGCCATAAATCTCGATGGCGCCTATCTGGCGCTCACCAAGCTCCTTGCCCATGGCATTGACCACGCGCATTTTATGCAAGGGCAATGGTTTGCCACAAACAACGAAGCTGCGGACCAGCTCAGGATCAGTTTCTTTTGACGCCTTGGCAACGCCAAACTCCTTCATGGCGGAACGCTCTATGATATCAACCTTAATTTCTTGTTCTGCATCAACAAAAGCAACACCAAGGGTAAATTCCGCCATGCCATAACTTGGCAGGAAAGCGCGAGACTTGAAGCCTGTCGCTGCAAGGGTTTCAGAAAAAAGCTTCAACACATCAGCGCGCACCATATCACCGCCAATGCCTGCAACACGCCATTGATCAAGCTTGAGCTCTCCCACATCATCACCGATGCGGCGAGCAGCCAGGTCAAAGCCAAACGACGGTCCGTAAGCAATCGTGCACTGGTTTTGCGACATCAGCTTGAGCCAGAGCGCCGGACGGCGCGCAAATGCCGGTGTTGCCAGATAGTCGACCGAAACCTGGCCCATCATGGGAGACAGGCAAAAACCAACCAACCCCATGTCATGGTACAATGGAAGCCATGAAAAAGCCCGGTCATCGGCACGTACTTTCAAGCCATGCCGAAGGATCGCCATCGTGTTTGCACACGCTGCCTTTTGCGAAATCATCACACCCTTCGGGTTGGAGGTAGACCCGGATGAATACTGAATATAGGACACATCATCTGGACCGAACGGCGCAAGCTTTGCACCTGTTGCGTCATATGAAGCAAGTTGTTCGTGGCTCATGACCTTTTTGACGCGAGCCAGATCCGCCGCATCGCGGATGAGCTCTTGAAGATCAGACGTGGTGATAACCGCAGTCGCATGTGCACTTTCAAGCATACCGGAAATACGACTGATATAGCTCTCACGCCCGCCGATATACATTGAATAGGGTAATGGGCACGGCACCAACCCAGCATACTGGCAACCAAAGAATGTCACGATAAAGTCTGCGCCGGTTTCAGCAACGATCGCAACGCGCTCACCAGGCTTGATACCTGCATTCACCAGCTTATTGGCACAAGCGATGGCACGTTTGCGCAACTGATAATATGGGACGCTTTCGTCAAGAAGACCGCGCGGACCATAGAAGTTCATGCCGGTTTGACCTTGCGCGGCATAGTCCAGACCTTCGCACAAGGTCGTAAAACCACCAAGCCGTTGCACAAGATCAGAATTGATTGTTGGGGTTCCTGACACAGGTAAACGTGATGTTTCCCCTCCTGCTCCGGAACCTATTTCGGTTGTGGTGTCTACTCGCACTACCCCGACCCCTTGAAAACTGCCAGCTTGAGGCAAACCCCAAATTTCACCACAAGCTGTCTATAGTCCTGAATTTATGATGGTTAAGGTTTACCAGAAACCGATCCAATCACTGAAATCACTTGATATTACAGAATGTAACTTGATTTCGTCTCACCTGCAGAAAGTGTGAAAATAGTGGGGAAATGCGACAAAACACAGCCAAAGTCATGGCACGATGGAGTTCAGCTGAATCAAGGTTAATCATTTCCTGTCAACGATTGCTTAGCCAATTGCTCACTCGCACAATTCAGAGGCTGATTCGTCCGGTCAATATCCCTGCGATCAACAAGACCAGAACACCACAGGTGAACCCAATCAGCCACGCCATCACAATCTGCGAGCTCATCCTGGAGTTACCATTGCCCGTATCCATCATGTCACGTTGCTGCTCAATAAGGCGATGCGAGGCATATTCCCTCACCTTGCCCGCTATTTCGAGCAGATCACGGGTTTCGACGATTGTTGTATGCCCTGTCGCATTCTGTCTGGTCAGGCGAAAGGTTCTCGGGTCCGGCTCCATGACCACATAGGAAATGTCATCAACCCATAATCTGGGTGGAAAGCCATTTTCCAGTTGAAGGGGCAGCAAGCTTTTGAGCTTTGGATCCCTGTTGACCTGCTCTGTCAGTTCGGAATGCAGTGCAACCAGTCGCAGCGTTTGCGCATCGCGAATGTCAACGAGTGCATCAAAATGCGCTGCCTGGGCAAGCCTGGCTCTGCGCACGTCACGATCAATCCCGTCAACGCTGCCCGAAGAAAAGCCGCCCTGTTCAGTGTCTAATTCTGGCTGACGCTCGCTCAAGCCATTGGCCTTTCAACTGTACAAACAAACTCTGCATTCCCGGATAACAGCAACAGACCACACCCGGCATGTTCAGACTAAGCGAAGTGTATCAAAAAGACACGTCGCAATAATAACGGCTTAACAATTGACCAAGAGATGCACCTAACGTGCCATCACCAAACCAATACCAGGACTGGAAATTGTAGCCCTCGCTGCACGTATGACGGGAAATTCCGTACACGCCCAAAACCCCCACTGACTCCACATAAAGATTCCGCTGCGTCATTATCAAGCAAGGACAAGCGCCATCTCAAATTGGCCAGCTCTACAATTGAGCGTCCTGGGGGCGAATGGAGATGGCGGGAACCTGCAAAATAGCTGAATTGCGATTGTTCGCAACTCTTTGCGTTCTAGCGGCCAGCTTGCCTGTATTAGGATCTTCACCCTCTCGTGCAGATGGTGGTTATTTATCGTTGGGTTTTGGTGGTGGACCAGAAGACATCTGGAGCTGGCAAGCACTGACTTGGGCACCGTTTACACCCATAGACGACAGTGGACTGCTTGTGCGAGCAGCGATACGAAGTGAAACAAAAACCTACACAACCGAACTGCCGGGGCGCACTGATGTAAGGATTTGGGCTCAGGGCATTGGCGCAGACGCAGAGCTGGGCTGGCAGTGGGTTGAGGATTGGGGCAGCGTATCAGCATTTGCCGGACTGGTCTGGCGCGATTATTTACTGTCGCCCGTTGATCCAAATTCAACTCTTGCCACCAACGACTTCGGTGCAAAAGTGTCGCTGCAAGGCCATTATA
>JBAUGO010000462.1:0-5072 GCA_049679775.1 Anderseniella sp. | reverse complement strand
GGCCGGCAGCAATTATGTTGCCGGCCATTTTTCTTGGGAGGGGAGCATGGATAATCTTGTAAAAAGGCTGGATTCGATCAACCGAAATGTCGGGAAGGTTGTCCGCTGGGCAGCGTTACTGATGGTGCTGATCCAGTTTGCCATAGTACTTTCCCGCTATGTATTCGGGTTCAGTAGTGTCGCAGTGAATGAGAGCGTTCTGTATCTCCATTCCGCTCTCTTCATGCTTGGGGCAGGCTATACCTTGCTGATGGATGATCATGTGCGCGTCGATATTTTCTACGCCAAATCCAGCCCGTTGCGCCGCTCGGCGATCGACATTTTTGGACATATGGTCTTGCTTATACCTTCCATGCTGGTTCTGGCCTATTGGTCCTGGCCGTCGGTCGCAAACTCCTGGAAAATTCTGGAAGGCCCGATTTCAGTGGGTGGTATTCCCGCTTCCTTTCTTCTCAAATCCCTTATCCCGGCATTTTGTGTTCTTTTGATAATTCAATCTATTTCTTGCCTGCTGGCAAACATACTGCGCAGACGTGAACTCAAAGTGGAGCAAACCCAATGAGCCTTCCGCTTGATCTTTTGATGTTCGCAGCCTTGATTGGGTGCATTCTGCTCGGCTTTCCAGTTTCATTTTCCATTTCCGGCGTTGCTGTTGTTTTTGCATTTCTCGGTTGGCTCACGGGGACTTTGGACATCAACCTTCTTGGTGCACTGGGTCAGCGGGTATTCGGCGTTTTGACCAATACTGTTTTGATCGCCATTCCACTTTTTGTTTTCATGGGCGTCGTACTTGAAAAAAGTCGAATTGCCGAAGACCTCCTGGATACAATGGGGAAATTGTTTGGTGGCCTTCGCTGTGGCTTGGGGCTTTCCGTTGTCATCGTTGGGGCCATGTTGGCCGCATCAACCGGCATTGTCGGAGCAACTGTTATCGCCATGGGGCTTATCGCCCTGCCAACCATGCTCCGCAGTGGATACAACCCCAAATTTGCTTCCGGCATTGTCTGCACGTCGGGCACTTTGGGGCAGATTATTCCGCCGTCGACACTTCTCATCATTCTGTCTGATGTGATGTCTAATGCCTACCAGCAAGCCCAATATGCTCAAGGAAAATTCAACATCGAAACCATCTCCGTTGGCCAGGTGTTTGCGGGCGCCTTGTTGCCCGGCTTGATGCTTGTATTGATTTACATGATCTACATTCTTATTCGCGCCTGGCTGATACCCAATGATGCTCCTGCTGCCAGTGAATTGGGAGATCGGCCTTCGCGAGACACTGTCTTCAAAACCGTGATACCGCCAATTTTGTTGATCATCGCTGTTCTTGGAGCAATTCTTGGCGGCATAGCGACTCCTACGGAAGCTGCATCAGTGGGTGCTATAGGTGCATTATTGATGGCGGGTCATCGCAGCGGAGGGCCAGTAAGGCTGATTTTGATTGGAGCAGCATCACTGTTTCTTTTGGGTATCGCTGCGGGTGTTGCGCCTGTCCGCTTTCAACGCAATGACCTGGCACCAGGTGATTATGTGCTTGGCGGAACTTATGCGATATTGGCAATTATTGCAGTCTTTTCGGTTCTGGCCTCGCTGGTAAGTGCCTGGAAGACAAACATTCTATTGCCTGCCATGACGCAGACCATGACCGTCACATCCATGATTTTCGCAACTATTGTCACCGCCAGTATCTTCTCTTTGGTGTTCGTGGGGCTTGGAGGTGAAGAACGCATTGCAGGATTTTTGAAACTCATGCCAGGTGGTCCACAAGGAGCACTTCTGTTTTGTATGGCATTGATTTTCATTCTTGGCTTCTTTCTCGATTTTGTCGAGATCACGGTAATCCTGCTACCGCTCATCACGCCGGTTCTCATCCTGATGGGGCATGATCCCTATTGGCTTGCTATCTTGATAGCGATCAATCTGCAGACGTCATTTTTGACGCCTCCCTTCGGCTTTTCATGGTTTTACTTGCGTGGCGCTGCACCGAAGGAAATCACAACAGGTCAGATTTATGCAGGCGTGACACCTTTTATCGGGTTGCAGATTTTGGGCATGTTCATCATCTGGATGATCCCCGGCATAGCCAATTGGCTTCCAGGGGTTTTGTATTGATGAATGGTCATATTTTCAAAGAGAGGGTTAGCTTGCATCACCTCAAATAGCCAAATGAGTAAAGCAATGGTACTAATCCTTTAGTCAGTCGAGCAATCGACCAGTCTTCGACTACTTCGTGCCGAACATACGGTCACCCGCGTCGCCCAAGCCAGGTACAATGTAGCCATGCTCATTCAGATGACTGTCGATCGCGGCGGTGAATACCTTAACGTCCGGATGGGCTTCCTGTAGATGCCGGATACCTTCTGGGGCAGACAGCAGGCATACGAAGCGGATGTCCTTTGCGCCAGCCTGCTTCAACCGGTCAATAGCTGCCGACACCGAGTTACCCGTCGCAAGCATCGGATCCACCAGCACAACCGGGCGATGCTCAATGTCGTCCGGGAGTTTCAGATAGTATTCCACTGCCGCAAGCGTAGATGGATCGCGGTACAGGCCGATGTGCCCGACACGAGCCGATGGCACCAGGTCCATCATGCCCGATAGCAAACCGTTGCCAGCCCGCAATATCGATACGAAACAAAGCTTCTTGCCTTTGAGGAACGGTGCATCCATTTGCGTGATCGGTGTCTCGATCTTGCGAGTCTCGACCGGTAAGTCATGCAATACCTCATAGGCTAGCAGTAGAGAAATCTCGTTGAGCAGCTTGCGGAACACAGCCGAAGGGGTCTCCTTGTCGCGCATCAGGCTAAGCTTGTGCAGCACCAGCGGATGATTGATCACGGTAATGTTGTTGCTCATGGAGTCTGGCCTTCCTTGTTCATACATGACGGGTTCAAAATACGGATCCATCTGAAACGATGGTAATTGGTGGACCGCCACCAGCACGTCTGGTACTGGCAATTCGCCGACCTGCGGCCCATGTACCACCTTCCAGCACGGAGGCGAGCGGCATGATGTCTGGTGTGGTGCCAAGTTGATGGCGAACGCGAACAGCAATGTCGTCAAGTAGCGCCACGGTTAGGGCACGCCATTCAATCACCAGCTCACTGGACGGCTCTTGCGGTATGCGTGCCTGTAATTCATCGCGCAGGGCTATGACGCCAGTGTCAATAAACAGCCCGCCATTGCGGTACTCGGCAAGACCAGTCAGTTTGTCCTGTTCTGTGATGGTCAACCCGGTTCGCTGCAAAGGCTCGAAGAGCGAATAGGTAAGCCACTGGCTTAGCTTGTGGAATGGCACCAATCCGGGTACGGGGGCCAGAGGGTGCATCCAGGTATCACCCAGGTTTTGCCCACCAAGCTCAATTCGTCCTGGCCAGATGGGGCCTAAGGCAGCCAGTAATGTGATGAGAATCTCGCGCGCAGGTAGCTGTCCATTGCGGGCGCTGGCGAGGAGGTGATCAGCGATCGCACCCAGGCGCGGGTTCCCGGTGCCGAATATATCGGGGAATTTCGCCATCTGTGCGCCAAGTCGCTGGATTAACGCAGCTCGCCCCTCCAGTCCTTCAAGCGGGTTTTTGGGCGATACCTGAAACAGGTCTGTCAGCTTTCGGGCATCAAACTGCAATAATCCTGACGCATCTGCCTGTAGAGGCTTTGCGTCATGTGACGAGAACGCACCTGCTGCGAACGCATCAAGGCTGGCAATGGCCAGCCCTTCCGACCGTGCCAATGGTCGCGTGATCCGGTTACTGCTGTATGACCACTGGGGACCGGCCCCTGCATCCAGAAGCACCGAAACGATGGCCAGTTCGCAGTCGGTTCGTGCACGTTCGATCACGTCACCGTCCGTTGCGGCGGTTACACCTAGCCAATGATCTACACCGTCAACCATGAAATGTCGCCAGCGCGCATGGGGTGGTACTTGCAGAGACGGGTAGTTGTCACGGATCACCTGGCAGACGAGCTGCGTTGCATCGTCAAGCTTGTCGAGGTTGATGGTGAAATGGCCAAGCTTGCCATCCAGCCCGGCTTCGAACAACGCACGCGTTTGTTGTCTCACGGCTTCAGGCGAGAGCAGCCACCGGGCGGTATCTGCGTCAGTACTTGTCAAGTGTGCGACCTTGCGGCCTGGACAGGTCGTCGGCCACCTTTACCGTGTCATCTGTGAAATATCCTGCTGCCTTCTTGGCATCCATCTCGACGCTGGCGTCTGCGGGAATCAGGTCATCTGGTATCGGCACACGATTGATGATCTCGATACCTTGCGCGGCCATTGCGTCGAACTTCATGTTCGACATGGAAATCCAGTGGTGAATTCGCTTGATGCCAAGCCAATGAAATACGTCTGGCATAAGGTCCTGGAAGCGCATGTCCTGCACGCCAGCTACGCACTCGGTCTTCTCGAAATATGCTGCTGCCGTATCCCCGGCCGGATTGCGCTTGCGGGCATTGTAGACGAGGAACTTGACCACTTCACCCAGTGCTCGGCCTTCCTTTCGGTTGTAGACGATCAACCCTGCACCGCCCTTCTGGGCCGACTTGACGCATTCCTCGATTCCATGTGTCAGATAAGGTCGGCATGTGCAGATGTCGGAGCCGAACACGTCCGATCCATTACATTCGTCGTGTACCCGACAGGCCACCTCACCCGTACCGTCCCACAATGCGCTCACCTCTCCAAAGATGTAAAGCGTGATGTTGCCAATCGGTGGCAGGAAAACTTTCAGGTCGGGTCTGGTCACGAGCTCGTTGAACATGTGGCCGGTGTATTCAAACAGGGCCCGGCGCAGATCGCCTTCCTTGATGTTGAGTCGCTCGGCGAGGCCTGGAAGATACCACACGGGTTCGATGGCTGCCTTGGTGACGGATGCCTCACCTGTTTCAAAGAGCACTTTGCCGTCTGGCTTGACGCGGCCTGCACGAATGGCCTCGGTCATTTCCGGTAATTGTATACGTGCCTTGGTTATGGCGATGGTAGGGCGTATGTCATATCCGGCCTTAAGTTCATCGGCAAATTCATCGGCTACCATGTGGCCCCAGGGATCGATTGAAATGATTTTCGTGGGGTCGAACCA